>JBLIKD010000036.1:0-16362 GCA_047636275.1 Flavobacterium sp.
AAATTTGCCTCAATCATGACATAACCTGGGAAATAAACCTTATCTTTGATAAGCTTCTTTCCATCTTTAACAGTTACTACTTTTTCCGTTGGCACTAGAACTTGAGAAACATAGTCACCCATCTCTAATCTAGAGATTTCATTTTCTATGTAAGCTTTCACTTTATTCTCCTGCCCACTTACCGCACGAACAACATACCACTTTTTTAGATTACTATCTGTCATAACAAATTTTAGGCTTTTATCCAGTTAAAAAATCCAGCTAATGCTGATGCAAAAAATTCATCTACTCCCCATGTTGCCAAAGCGAATAACACCGAAAAAATAGCAACAACAATTGTTAATCGCTGCACCTCAGGCCACTCTGGCCAAGTCATATTTGACTTTAATTCCTCAAATGATTCTGATATGTAACTAACTATTTTTGCCATTATGATATATTTTTTTGCACGGGCGGAGGGATTCGAACCCCCATCAACGGTTTTGGAGACCGCTATTCTACCCTTGAACTACGCCCGTCTGTTAAAAACTAGTGCGGCTAAAAAAAACAACACTAGTTTTAAATTATTTAAAGGATTACGCTACAATCTCAGTTACCTGACCTGCACCTACAGTTCTACCACCTTCACGGATAGCGAAACGTAAACCAACACTTAATGCAATTGCACTAAGCAATACAACATCAATAGTTAAGTTATCCCCAGGCATAACCATCTCTACACCTTCTGGCAAAGTAATGATACCCGTTACATCAGTTGTACGTACGTAAAACTGTGGACGATAATTATTATGAAATGGCGTATGACGACCACCTTCTTCTTTTTTCAAAATATAAACCTCCGCTTTAAATGTAGCGTGTGGCTTCACTGAACCTGGCTTACAGATAACCATTCCTCTTTTGATATCTTCTTTTTGAATACCTCTTAAAAGAATACCAACGTTATCTCCAGCTTCTCCTCTATCAAGGATTTTACGGAACATCTCAACTCCTGTAATAGTAGAAGTTAACTTTTCAGCGCCCATACCAATAATTTCAACTGGATCTCCGGTGTTAGCAACTCCTGTTTCGATACGACCTGTAGCAACAGTTCCACGACCAGTAATTGAGAATACATCCTCAACTGGCATCAAGAAAGGCTTTGCAACATCTCTGATTGGCTCTTCGATCCAAGCATCAACTGCTTCCATCAATTCAAGAATTTTTGGTACCCAAGCTGGATCATTATTCAAACCACCTAAAGCAGATCCTTGAATAACCGGTCCATTATCTCCATCATATTCGTAGAAAGATAACAAGTCTCTGATTTCCATCTCAACTAGCTCAAGCAACTCCTCATCATCAACCATATCCACTTTATTCATGAATACAACCATTCTAGGAATACCAACCTGGCGACCTAATAGGATGTGCTCACGTGTTTGTGGCATTGGTCCATCTGTAGCAGCTACCACAAGAATAGCACCATCCATTTGAGCAGCACCCGTAACCATGTTTTTTACGTAATCTGCGTGACCTGGACAGTCAACGTGAGCGTAATGACGATTAGCAGTTTCATACTCAACGTGAGATGTATTAATTGTAATACCTCTTTCTTTTTCTTCTGGAGCATTATCAATTTGATCAAATGATTTTGCTTGACAGTAACCTGCATCAGATAACACTTTAGTTATCGCTGCAGTTAATGTAGTTTTTCCGTGATCCACGTGCCCAATTGTACCAATGTTTAAGTGGGGCTTGTTACGGTTAAAGGTTTCTTTTGCCATTTTACTTAATTTTTAATCTATTTATATATTTAATTTTAATCTCCTACTTACTTGAGCCAATGTCGGGAATTGAACCCGAGACCTCTTCCTTACCAAGGAAGCACTCTACCCCTGAGCTACATCGGCAGAGTTTTTAGCTTTAGATTTTCAAACCTAAAATTGTGGGGAGAGCAGGATTCGAACCTGCGAAGTTTACACAGCAGATTTACAGTCTGCCCTCGTTGGCCGCTTGAGTATCTCCCCTTAACCATTATTCTGTTCCGTTATTTCAAAAAGAGCCGGTGGAGGGACTCGAACCCACGACCTGCTGATTACAAATCAGCTGCTCTAGCCAACTGAGCTACACTGGCGTTGTTAATATAAAAAGTCCGCTATTTCTAACGGACTGCAAATGTATAGATTTTATCTCTCAATCAAAACTTTTTTTAAAAAAATTTTTCGATTAAATATGTGTTCTCATCTTTTCTTTCCTTTTTACTAACAATCTTTCTAAAGACACTGCCACTAACTCAATTGCCTCTTCAAAAGTTTTACATTGTTTTTTTACCATGAAATCATCTCCAGGCACATTCATCTTTATCTCAACAACCTTGTTTTCTTTATCACTTGTCTTTTCAACTTTCAAATAGACATCTGAAGAAACTACTTTATCGTAATACTTCTCTAACTTATCCATTCTCTCTTGAACATACCCTACTAACTTTGCATCAACTGCAAAGTTTACTGCGTGAACATTTACCTTCATAATAAAATTTTTTAATGGTTAAACATTTTTCGAACTGCTATTTATTTCTAGGGTGCGCCTCTTCGTACACTTTCTTGAGCTCTGACAAGCTACTGTGTGTATAGATTTGCGTTGAAGCCAAACTAGAATGGCCTAACAATTCTTTCACTGAATTTAAATCCGCTCCGTTATTTAGTAAATGAGTTGCAAATGAATGACGCAGAATATGCGGACTTTTTTTTACTTTTTCAGTGACACGACTAAAGTAAGAATTAATTAGACGATACACAAAAGAATCATTTAATTTTAACCCTTTTTTTGTAATAAAGAAACAATCAGAATCCATCTCATTTTCAACCAAAGACCTCTCTTTTAAATACAAAGAAAACTGCCCTCTGACAATGGGCAAAATCGGAAGGATTCTTTCTTTATTCCTTTTCCCAAGCACCTTTATTGAAAACTTAAATACATCAATATCACTAATTTTTAAGTGAATTAACTCCGTTCGTCGTATTCCAGTTGTGTAAAACAAATCTATTATTAATTTATTCCTGACTTCTTCAAAACCAACAGGACTTTCCATCCCACCCAACACTTTAGCTACTTCTTTCTCAGAAAATGGAATCTGAAGTACCTTGGCCGTTTTCAAAGCCTTATGCTTCAGCAAAGGATTAAGTTGTATTTGTTTTGTTTTTAACAGAAACTTATAAAGTGCTTTTAAGGAAGCTACTTTTCTATTAACGGAAACATTAGACATGCCCCCATCAACAAGCTCGACAATCCAACTTCTAATTTGACTATAGTTCACGTCTTCTATAGTCTCTTGATTAAAATGGTTCTTATTAAATAACTGGAAGTTTGTTATATCGTTTAAATAAGCATTGACGGTGTGTGAAGAATATTTTTTCTCCTTTTGTAGATAATCACGGAACGCATCTGTTGTAATAACCATATAAAATAAATAAACCCTTAATCATCAAAGTTAAAAAACTTTAATGAATAAGGGCATATAGTGTAAAAAAAGATACTACTTAGTTTTCTAAGTTGTCTCTCATGTTTTGAATGTAAGCTGCTTTTTGAACTTTAATTCTATTTTTCACAGATGGCTTAATAAAAGCAGTACGTGCTCTTAACTGACGAACAGTTTTTGTTTTATCAAACTTTCTTTTATAGCGCTTCAATGCTCTATCGATATTTTCTCCTTCTTTAATTGGTATAATTAACATAATATTGACACCTCCTTTCGTTAAGTGTGCAAAAGTAGAAAACATTTTGAATTAAAGGGCATGAATTGTCTAAAAATAATAATCCAAAACGCTTAATTCTAAAAAAAAGTGACCAATCCTTTTAAAAGAATTAAAACTAACGAGCGCTGTCCTATTATTACAGAATTAAACACCACCTCAAATTCTGTCAAATAGTTCTGAAATTAAAACGTCATTTGCCTTTTTTACAGATAAAACTAAAATACTAAGACAGATATCGTCTCATAAAAAACCGTCAAAACAGAAAAAGAATAAACTTCAAAAACTAATACCACTTTTTGTAAATAATATTAATAATTAGTTTTCTTTCATGAGTTCACAAATAAGCTTCTTATGAACTTTGACTCTATTTTTTGTAGAAGGCTTACTAAAAGTAGTACGAGCTATTAATTGACGGGTATTACTTGCTTAATCAAATTTTCATTTATAGTGCCTTAATGTCACATGTATATTTTCTCCGTCTTAAATTGACTTCATTGATGTACGTTTTAAACCAATGAAGTCAAGCACAATAAACTATATTTCGATTGATTATTTTTGAACTAATCCACTTGTCTTAGTTTGCTGGCAATACACAATGCTATTCCAAAAGCACATTTCTCTTGCCGTCAGGCTATTCGCCGCGATCTTTTACTCTGCAACACTTCGTACACAGATTTCCGCTGCTATCATTCACACAAAAAAAAAGAGCCAATAGCTATATTGACTCTTTGATTATATTTAGATAAGAAGTAAAAAAAAAATTTAGGCAGGTACCGCACCATTGCTAATTTTAGCTCCAAAACACCTTATTTTGCAATATCCCTTCAAACGATACATAATTACCCCTATTATTTATAGGCGATTTTTTTATTTTGGGTAAACTGCTATTTTACAGCTGGCTTATAATCTTTATTATCAATTACCATTTTTGATAATATCTCCTTAAGTATTTCCGATGTTCCACCACCTATCGGCCCCAAACGGCTGTCTCTAAACAAACGAGCTAAAGGGTACTCTTCCATATATCCATAACCTCCCAGCATCTGTAAACAGCTATAAATTGCTTCATCAGCTACTTTTGTAGATTTCAACTTGGCCATAGTTGCTTCTTTAACTACATACTCCCCTTTATCTAATCTGGCTACGGCAGCATAATTAAACACTTTGCAATGCTCCACCTCTGTTGCATGCTCTACTATTGTATGTCTCAATGCTTGAAATTTATCTATTGTTTTACCAAAAGCCTCTCGTTGCGACATGTACTCTATAGTATATTCAATTGCATACTCAGCCCTAGCGTGCCCATTTATAGCCATTATCAACCTTTCCAAGGCAAAGTGCTGCATGATATAAGGAAAACCTTTCTCTTCCTCTCCCATTAAATTCTCTACTGGAATTTCAACGTTATCAAATGCAATTTCTGCTGTATCTGACGCTCTCCATCCCAATTTATCTAATTTCGTAGCAGAAACTCCTGCAGTACTTGTATCTACCAAGAAGATACTTATCCCTTTATTGCCTATATCTGGTTTTGTTTTGGCGGCAACAATATAATAATCCGCATAAACACCATTGGTAATAAATGTCTTTGATCCATTAATAACATATTTATCTCCTTTTCTTACAGCCGTCGTGCGCATTCCTGCAACATCACTACCTCCATAAGGCTCAGTTATGCAAAGCGCCCCCACTTTGTCACCTGCAATACTTGGCACTAAATAATCTTGTTTCATCCTTTCGTCACCTTCTGCATTTAGATGTGTCATGGCTAAATAAGAATGTGCCCACATAGCGGCCGCAAAACCAGATGATTTAATCTTTTGAAGTTCTTCGAGAAGAATCACTGTATAAAATAAATCTAAATTTAACCCACCATAAGCCTCTGGATAATTGATACCAAAAAAACCCATTTCTCCAAACTTTTTCCAAATAAAACGTTCAATTGTTCCGGTTTTTTCCCATTTTTCGATATGCGGTACAACTTCTTTTTGTAAAAAATCTTTTAAACTCTCTCTAAATAATTGATGTTCTTCTGTGAAATAACTTGAATTCATATGACTAATATTATTTTTAACTAATTGACGTGATTGAAACACTAAACGGTAGCATTATTTGTTCGCTCTAAGTTTTTTTGGAGCTAAGATTTAAGAGAAGAAATATACGACAAAACAACTATTTTGCAGTAAATTAGAAAAGATATAACCGCCTAATTGTAAACTTCTAATTAAAGTCCAAATATAAGGCAATTATATTTGCCTTTTCAACAGGAAACCCCTTAATTTTTGTTAAATCCTCAATATTCTTGATATCACCGTTCATACTTCTATAAATAATAATTTCTTTTGCCAAAGCATATCTAAAATAGGAGAACTGAGCAATCTCTTTCAGAGAGGCATTATTTATGTCAATTTTATGTAAAGCTGGTAACGCGTAAACTTTGAAGTGAGAATTAAGAGCCACTATGACTTCAGGAGATAGACCCCAGACATCATTCATCTGTTCCATAGACACAAATCCACCAAGGTTTTCTTTTAGCTTTAAAATGCGTAATGAAATCACATCTCCAATTCCATATATTTTAATAAGCTCTTCTTGCGTAGCCTTGTTAATGTCTATTACAACTGAATTTCCGTTTTTCGCAGAACTGGCACTTTCATACTTCACATACCTATTATTTGTTGCCTTATTTTTTACCCAATCCGGAAATCTAAAATAAGGAACTATCACGTTTAATAAAGAATCCGAAACTTTTGTGACTGCTTGAAATTCTTTTGGCGAGTTTACGTACTTGTTATCTTTTCTATATTCCAATAACCGATCAATTTCCTGAACAGACATTCCAAGTTTGTAGCCTTTGTAATCAGTAATAAAATTGGGATTAAATGGATATACTTTAACAATGTATTCTGGCTTTGAGGCCTTCATACTGTCTATTTTAGATTGCATGGCGAGCCACTCCTGTTTTTTGGGAGAAATCGTCTGCGTTAAATTGAGATCTACAAAAAAGTAGGCGCATTGCAACGCGACGATAAAGAACAATAAAACAAAAACCCCTTTTCGCTGATCACTAGTGAACATAAAAAGGGATTTTAAATTATTCATATGTATAAATATTTATTTATTTTCAGAATCTTGTCTAGCTTTTTCCTCATCATTTTCGCTGTAGGAGTCTGGTTCCTGTCTTGGGGGGATCGTCAATACTTTATAGAAAAAATAGACTGCAAAAGAAGTTACGATTCCCTGCGTCAATACCATTGTTATTAATGCTCCTGTATTCATTTGAATTGTGTTTTAAAATTTTATACTGTAGCCCTACCCTCTCTACGTCTTTTTAGAAAAGCAAAGTAAACCAACGAACTGATAAACAAGAATAAACCAACTAACATCAATCTAGCAAAGTTTAAATACAAAATTTTATCTTGTAATTGTTCAATTATAACTGGATCAGTCGCAAATGCTATTTGATCTCTAATTCCAGCATGTGTAATCATTTTAATTATCGACCCATTATCTAATGGCCATCCGTTTCCACTAACAAAGCTAGCAATGTTTCCAGACCAATTGTTCCCTAAAGGTTTGAATAAAGAACCCAAGAAAATGATTATCAATAATACAGGTGTTACGTATTTAATGATAAATTTATAAATATTTGGTACTTTGATATCAGCACCACTTGTGATTTCGCGCCATCCTTTGTCCATCCCAAAAATCCAAGAGAACAATATCGTTTCAAACATCGCAAAAACAACTAAACTTACCGTTCCTGCCCAATAATCATATTCATCAAACACTCCTTCCTTAAAAAAAATAACGGTCGGTAGACCTAAAACTAAAATCATTGCTCCAAAAGACCAAGCTCCTTTATTTTTAGACCAGCCAAACTCGTCTCTCATGAATCCCATCCAAGGTGTTCCCATAGCTAAGGACGAAGTAATACCCGCAAAAAACAATAATCCAAACCAGCAAACACCGGCAACAACGGCTAAAGTAGAACCCCATTGTTCAAACAAATAGGGCATTGTTTGAAAAGCCATTCCAAAACCTGCATTTTGAATCACCCAGTCCAAACCTAAATATCCTGCAGCAATAGGGATAACAATTAAGCTTCCTAAAACTACTTCCACAAACTCATTCATAAACCCCGTCGAAACGGCATTTAATGCTATATCATCTTTAGCATCGATATAAGCTGCATAACAATGAATTGTACCCATACCCACCGATAAAGTAAAGAAAATTTGACCAGCAGCTGCCATCCAAACCTTCAAATCTAATATTGAGTCAAATTGCGGCGTCCAAAGGAAATTTAAACCATCCCAGGCATTTGCATCAGGGAAAACTTCTGATGCTCCAGAGGTACCGAGTGTCAATCCTCTTACTGCCAATACAACTCCAAAAAGAATTAACAATGGCATCCCTACTTTTGCAACTTTTTCTATTCCTTTAATTCCTTTTGATAAAATAAATGTATTCAAAATTAAACAGATCACATAGAAGATAACAGCTTCATAAGGCAAACCAGTTGTAGACTTTGATATATCAGTATAAGAATCAAAAAATCCTGCAACATTGGCTTGACTCATCCCATCAAACGTACCTATTAAGGTATGGTAGACATAAGACATTGTCCATGATTCAATATAACAATAATAAGAAGCTATAGCAATATTAGTAAAAATACCAAAGACACCAATATATTTAAGCAACCGTCCTTTTACCATGGAATCGAGAATGTATGGAGTACTGTGATTTCCAAATTTCCCTCCATATCTTCCTGAAGACCATTCGATAAACAATAATGGAATACCCATAACGAGAAAGCAAATTAAATAAGGAATGATAAAAGCACCTCCTCCGTTTTCTATGGCCTGTACTGGAAATCTAAGAAAGTTACCTAAACCAACGGCATTCCCCGCCATAGCTAGTATAAGTCCAACTCGAGAACCCCATGAATCAACTTTTACTGACATATTTCTGTTTTATGTTATGCTCCAAAGATAACAAAACAATCGAAAAATCAGTACTTAATCAATAACTAAGCAAAAAAGGATTGTGATTTCATTATCGAATTAATAATCGAAGAATAAAATGAACAATAAGCTCTAAAATCACTTCCGCACTAATTTAAATAATATTATTTATTTAATCTAAAATAAATAATATATTTGCCCACAATTAACACTAAATTTACTAAATATATGTCAATCTGGAAAACAAAACCACTCTCGGTTTTATTAAATGAAGCATCAGAAGATGAAAAAGGGCTAAAAAGAACTTTATCTTCAAGATCTCTGGTTGCTCTTGGCGTTGGTGCCATTATTGGAGCTGGATTGTTCTCGTTAACTGGTATTGCAGCAGCAGAAAATGCAGGTCCAGCAGTTACATTATCATTTATATTAGCAGCCGTTGGATGTGCATTTGCAGGGTTATGTTATGCTGAATTTGCATCAATGATTCCTGTCGCAGGGAGTGCTTATACCTACTCATATGCAACAATGGGTGAATTTGTTGCTTGGATAATCGGTTGGGATTTAGTTTTAGAATATGCTTTAGGAGCTGCAACGGTAGCGGTAAGTTGGTCTCAATATGTTGATAAATTTCTTGCAAATTACGGAGTACATATCCCACAATCTATACTGCATGGTCCTTGGGACACAAAACCAGGAATTATTAATTTACCTTCAATTTTAATCATTTGTTTACTTTCTCTGCTGTTAATAAGAGGAACAAAAGAATCTGCTTCCTTAAATAATATCTTAGTTATTTTAAAAGTCACTGTGGTAATTGTATTTATTGGTTTAGGCTGGGGCTTTATTAACGACGCAAACCATACTCCTTTCATACCAGTTAATGAAGGTGAAGCACTTTTAAGTTCTGGAAAAATGTCTTTTCTTAACTTCTTCAGTAGCGACTATTTTGGTCATTATGGCTGGAGTGGTATTCTGCGAGGTGCAGGGGTTGTGTTTTTTGCTTTTATTGGTTTTGATGCCGTTTCTACTGCTGCGCAAGAAGCGAAAAATCCACAAAAAGGAATGCCAATTGGTATTTTAGGCTCATTAGTAATTTGTACAATTTTATATGTCCTTTTTGCCTATGTTCTAACTGGTTTAGAAAATTATCTTAGTTTTAAAGGTGATGCAAGTCCAGTAACAACCGCATTTGCAAAAACAGGTTACACGTTTTTAAATTCTACACTTACAATTGCCATTATTGCAGGATACACTTCTGTGATGTTAGTAATGTTGATGGGACAAAGCAGAGTTTTTTATAGTATGAGTGTAGATGGTTTATTACCGAAATTTTTCAGTGACTTACATGCTAAAAATAGAACACCCTACAAAACGAATCTTCTTTTTATGGTATTCGTTAGTATATTTGCGGGCTTTGTTCCAGTGTCAGACCTTGGACACATGGTTAGCATAGGTACATTATTTGCCTTTTCTCTTGTTTGCATTGGTGTAATTGTTATGCGAAAATCTAATCCAGATGCAGAAAGAGGTTTTAGAGTGCCTTTTGTTCCTGTATTCCCTATTGTAGGTGTTATTATCTGTCTAATTTTGATGGCTGGCTTACCTATTGAAAGTTGGGAGAGATTAGCAATTTGGATGGCAATTGGTGTTGCGCTATATTTCGCTTATGGTAAAAAACGAAGTAAATTAAACAATCCAGATAAATAGATTTTTCTAGCATAAAAAAAGGGATGGTAGCGTACTTAAAAATACTTTATCATCCCTTTTTCTTTATCTCTATTTCAAGCTCCTATACCGCTTAGCATTATTACAATAAAAACAGTTGTAATTACAAGTCAAATACTGAAGTTCTTTTAGCGCGAATCAAATCTTTTAACTTAATCCAGAAAGCTAGCGTTAAATATACTCCAAACCAAAGTCCTGCCGTAACAAAAGATATGTAAATAAAAAAAAGTCTAACACTTGTCACTCGCATTCCTAAACTATCGGCTAAACGAGATGAAACATGGAATCCGTACTTTTCAAAAAAGTACTTGAGCTTTATTATTCTAGGTACACTTTGTGCCATTGTATTATTTGTTTGTTCTAGAACACAAAAATACAAAATTATTATTTGTTGAAATAAAAGCAATGAAGAATTAACTAGTCTTCAATAATTCTATCCCTATATTACATGCTAAACATCTGCTTTTAGAACAGTACTCATTCTTAAGCTGCAACATCGATTGTGTTTCAAAAGCACTCACTGGATGTACTCCAAAAGACTTAAACTTATCCATAATGGCATTTTTCTCTGGCACAACTTCATTTAGCAATTGTATTAACCTTTCTGTACTGTCTACTCCTCTGCTTTTAGAATACGCAAATTGAATTGGAACCACGGTATTTATAATAATCAAATCTATAAATGACTTCGACAACGCTTTCTTCTTCTTTGGACTTTCCTTATCAAATTGATAATGTCCCTGCCAATAGAGAGACGCCGAAACTTGAAAAAGATCATATATGGCCTTCACTGAAGTGATTTTACTTATTTGTGAAAATAAATTTTGATTAATACTATACAAATTTGCCAATTGCGATAGTCGTATCGTAGGAAAATTATCAGGACGGTGCTTAAAAAACTGAACGGGACTGTAACTACTTTTTTCTAACTGGTGTTTGTGTAATAAATAGCAATACTTAAGTTTTAAATCTTTAAAATAATTATCCTCTTTTTCAACGTCCAATAATCCCGCTTGACCGAGGAGCAAGGCTTCTAAATTTTCGATCTCAAAACTTTCTTTTCTAATAATTGAAAACGGAATGGAAGTAGCAATTTTTAGAAAGGTTTCCCCATTCGTATTTAATCCGAAGTTTTTAGCCAACAGACAAAACAAAACCGCCTCCCAATCATTATTAGTCTGTTGCAAGAGCTCAAATACAGGTTTAGACTTCCTTTCCAATCGTTCAAAAAACAACCGCTCTTGCCAGTTTTTTAAAACAAAAGGAGCGATGTCAGTCAGCTGTCTTTCGCAAAAAATCCATGCCTTTGGAGACATCAACGACTGGTAATTTGTTATTGTATCAATGTGGACATATTTATTGAGTTCTAAAACAGGTATTTCACTGTTATTCTTTCTATATATTTCCGTATCGTGTTCCCAAACTACATGAAGAATTACGTTTTCGTATGCCACATCTCTTTCATGATGATGAACGTACCAATCTGACGATTTTATATGAATTTCTACATTACCTGCCCACATTTGATTGCCGATTCTAATTTGAGCATTGAAAAAATCAGGTCCTGCCAATTCTAAATACTGACCCACATTGGCGACAGTAACTTCCTCATTATTTGAAGTTCTCAAATTAAGGGTATCGAACTTCTTGAATTTCCAGAGGTAATGGAGAAAATCTTCTTTCATCGTAAAGACTTGTAATTAAGAGCCTAAAGTAATGAAAAAACGGATAACTTATATTTCTAATTAAATCACTATGACTACCTCAGCAAATACAATTTTGCACAAGCACGAGCATCTGATAAAGCTTCATGATGATTCAATTGGATTTTCATTGTTCTGCAACAATCACTAAGTTTTGTTGGTTTTAACCCTTTCGCTTTGTAAATTTTTACGGTACATTCCCATCGAGCAGATAGGTTCAAGTCGTCATAATTTAAACCACATAGCGCCATTGATTTAACTAATACGTTCCTGTCAAAACTTTCATTGTGAGCTACTACAATTCGACCCTGTAGTCGTTTTTGGATTTCAGGAAATACTTGCGCAAAGGTTTTTGCATTCATCGTATCCCTTGGATAAATCCCATGCACTTGAATTGTATAAGGAGAGTACAGATTGTTTGGTGGCTTAATTAAACTGACAAACTCATCTACTATTACACCATTCTCAACTGTCACTATTCCCACCGAACAGGGATGAAATGCCGTTGCCGTTTCAAAATCTATTGCTGTAAAAGTCATTTTTAATTTAAAAGTTGGAGGTTTATAGTTAAAGAGTACGACATGAAGTTCTAGTATCTCTTTATTAATTAAAAAGACCACGCATTTTCCGAATTTAGCTCGTCAATTTCGTGGTCTATACTGTTATAGTTATCAAAAGTAAACCTATTTAATCGAACCTATAATATCGTACTTTGTAATAATATGGTGTCTTCCTTCTCCTAAATCAATCAATACTGCCGCATTATCCCTATTAAACAATTTAGAAACTTCTTCGATTGAGGTTCCCATTTGCACAATAGGATAAGGACTTCCCATAATTTCCTTAATTGGTCTTTCAGCTGAGTTTTTATCATGTACATAACTTTGAAACAAGTCAGTCTCATCCAAGGAACCTACAAATCCCGAAATATCCATTACCGGTATTTGTGAAATTTTGTATTTACGCATTCTTTCGATGGCATGGGACACTAATTCTTCTGTACGAGCGACAATTAGAGGCTTGTCGATATGATCTTTTATCACATCTTCTGCTTTTTTAACTTCCTCTTCAAGAAAACCGCGTTCGCGCATCCAGTCATCATTAAACATCTTTCCTACATAACGACTTCCCGAATCGTGAAATAGAACTACAACGACATCTTCTGGCTTGAAATGATCCTTTAATTGCAATAGCCCCTTAATAGCAGCTCCTGCCGAGTTCCCAACAAAAATACCTTCTTCCAGCGCAATTCTTCGTGTATACACTGCGGCATCTTTATCTGTTACTTTAGTAAACCCATCAATCAAAGAAAAATCTACGTTCAAGGGTAAAATATCCTCTCCGATGCCTTCTGTTATATAAGAATAAATCTCATTTTCATCAAAAATTCCGGTCTCATGGTATTTTTTAAATACAGAACCATAGGTATCAATACCCCAGATCTTAATATCCGGATTCTTTTCTTTTAGGTATTTTCCAACACCCGAAATTGTACCTCCAGTACCTACACCAACTATAAAATGGGTGATCTTACCTTCAGTTTGTTCCCAAATTTCCGGTCCTGTCGACTCATAGTGTGCGATAGCATTCGATGGATTGTCGTATTGATTTACATACCAAGAATTAGGTGTTTCTTCGGCCAGCCTTTTAGAAACAGAATAATAGGAACGAGGGTCTGTAGGCTCAACATCTGTAGGACAGACCACAACTTTTGCTCCAACAGCACGAAGAATATCCATTTTCTCCTTGGATTGTTTATCTGACATGACGCAAATCAACTTATATCCCTTAATAATAGCAACTAAAGCCAATCCCATTCCTGTATTTCCAGATGTTCCTTCAACAATAGTCCCTCCTGGTTTTAGTCTACCATCAGCCTCAGCATCTGCAATCATTTTTACCGCCATTCTGTCTTTTACAGAATTACCGGGATTAAAAGTTTCTACTTTGGCAAGTACTAGCGCATCCACTCCTTCAATGACTCTATTTAATTTCACTAATGGTGTATCCCCTATTGTACCTAATATATTTTCTGCGTATTGCATTTAATTGTAATTTAAAGATTGTAATTTGTTATAAATACTTTTACAAAGATAGTATTTTGTTATAAACATTCATGCTTCCTATAAATTCCCTTCGAAATTACTTGACTCTACTTTGTTTGTAGCAGAGCTTAGCGAATTTCATTTTTTAGCACTATCCCTTAGGTACTTATTTGAGTAAGTAAACTATAGCTCCATAATTGTATGAGCATGTAAAAAAGCCATTTAAGTTAAATGATTAGTTGAAAAAGTTCCAGATCACTCCAAAACGAATCATGAAATCGCGGTACGGGTTATTGGGAGCGGAGTAGAAATTATTTCCTGTAAGAGCAGAGTTAAAGTGTTCTGCTTTCAAATAAACTCTAGTTCTTTGAATGCGCGCATTAATAAAAAAGTCAAGGTTAGGATAATTTCCAATTTCTTTCTTATCCTGAATAAAGAACTCCCCGATTACTGGATTATAATCATTAGCTAGATATTTTGTAAAATAATTCAGAGTTACTCCAGTTTGGAAAAACAATGCTTTTTTGAATAAGTAATTAGTGTAATAAATAGTATTCCTAGTCACAAGCTCAGGGACATTTAAAACTGCATCCTGTTGACTTACTTTTTGATACAAGAAGGTATTATTTAGAGCAAAATTTCCGAATTTTATTTCCTTACTTACTTTAACCGACACATAATTTATAGTATTATCATATTGATTCGGGGTCACAATTTGCTGCTGTAGGTCTGTGGAGCTATTCTCAAAATACAAATGATCTTCTAACGTCATAAACTGTACTGCTGCTTCTACCCACGGGGTCATAGCAGTAGCGGTAATGGAGTTTATTTTCTCATTCTTGAAATTATTAGACCAGTTGTAACTCACATAACTACTTTGATATAAATTATAATTATCATTGGGCAACTTATTCAAATTTTGGTAGACAAAGGAGAATTGATACTCCTCATTAAACTCATAATTTGCCTTTGCTTCTAAATTCGATAAGGATTGATTCGTCACTGACCTGGAATAAAAGAACTTCCCATTCCAATTCTTTTTTTGGTATTCATACTGACCACCAGCGCTATTTATATTTCTACTCAACGAAGCTGGAATAGTTTTATCATCCCTAATCAATATTTGGTTGTAGTAATAATTACTTCTAAAATCATCTGCAAAAAACTGGAACTTCCCGAGAGTCGTATTTTCATAGGTCAATCCTAGTTTATTATACATTTTATTATAATGTGTCTGGTCATTTATGCCGCTTGCTACATAGGAATCTCCAAATCTAATAACCCTTTGAGAACCTACTGTTGAGGGCACCGTTGCTTGATTGTATTCAAAAAATTTATTTTCATAATTAAATTGATGGCTGACGTATAAATTGTTAACTCCTTTCTTATCGTTAACCCTTAGAAAATGATCCAGAAACACGCGCTTACCTTTTAGAAATGATTTCGCATCAGTAAAGTATACCTGGAGCCGTTGTCTATTATCATAATTTGGATCTTCGTCTTCAAAATCACTGATTGTGGTAATTCCGCCATTTTCCTCATTTAAGATATCCTGTGACGTAAAATGTGCATTGGCAAAATACCGTTTATTTAGCGTATTATAACTTGTGGTAAACCTAAAATTCCCTGTGCTCGACAACTGATTGATATAGTTACCCTCCGAACGAAGGCCTTTATATGCAATTGAAAAATTAAGTCTTGGCGAAGTGTTTAAAGTAAAAAACGCATCTAAAGTTTGCCCTTTCTGCATTACTGATTTAAAATACAATTCGGTTACCGGAGTTGCAACTGAGCTATATTTTATATCATTGGCTTCTAAGAAATTAAAATGCTTAGCTTTAAAACCAAATTCTGGATACGGAGAAAACTCCGTTAAACTATATTGAAGCGTGTTATACGTTTGCCCTTCATTGGCGAAAGCCAAAAGTCCAAAGTTATCCTTTCGCAAATAATTAAAACTGTATTCTCTCTGGATAGTGAGAGCTGTATCAAGATAAGTGGTATCGCGCTCAATAGATATGAATCGATACTGGTCCATTGTAGCAACTTTTGCAGTGTCACGGGCTTTAGGGCCGCCTAGTTTTGCACCAAAGTCTTCCTTTGGAATTTCTTGTTTTGAATTTATTTGGGAAAACAAAATAGTCGGTAATACTAAAAAATATAAAAAAAAGATTATTCTCATTTG
>JBLIKD010000037.1:0-16124 GCA_047636275.1 Flavobacterium sp.
TAGCAAATAAGATTAAGTTCGTTCACCTATCTCTGCGTGAGTTTTTTAGTGTACGTTGTACTTCATTTTTCTTAAAATTCGCATTGCCTCTTTAAATGATAAATAAATTTGAGGGAATGGTTTTAAGAGTGGTTTAGCTTCTACCAGTTTTTCTTTGGCATCATCAAATCCATTGAGATAACAAATCATGAATGTTGATGGTACATTTTCTAAATCCTTCTGTTCACTCGCGTTCAATACCAGCCCCTTTTTTAATTTTGCTAACACAGCGAGGTTGGAGTTGTAAATATGATAAAGCATTTTTCGACTAAATTCCGGTGGTTGGAAAAGCAGCTCGTTTTCTATTTTGTAATATCCATTTTCATAAAAATACAGGACTTGTTTCTCTAGGGGGTAATAACTTGTTTTATCGTTCAGACCCAAAGAAACATATTCAATAATGGTAAAAGTATCTTCGTCATACGTGATGGTAACTACATCTTGATCGGAATAAAATAATTTAATTTGCTCATTGATTAGTTCAATATCAACACGCGATAAAAATGTTTTGTCTCGTATTTTTTTCGGCGTTCCAGCCCAGCAAATTACAAATAACTCTTTAAAAACCTTGTATTGTGGCGCCATATCTTTGTGCCTGAAATTCATGAAATCGAATACACCGTCGAGGGTATATTTGATATTGTTTCTAGCATTATTCTCAATACTGATGACAGTCTCCGAGTTTTGAAAATTCTTTTTAATTTTCTCTTCAGTAGGCATTGTGTTGCTGCCATGCCTAATAAAGGCGCTATTAATTAAAATAGTATGTATTCCTTTTTTAAAATAGGAGGTATTATTTTTTGGTTTTACGGTTACAAGTCCAATCACTTTGTCTTTTGGTAAGTTTGGGAAAGGGACATTTTCATATTGAATTTTGGGAGGGTTTTCTAAATAGGCATTCACTAAATTCTGGATGTGGCTGTCATCAAAAAAATCCACTCCAACTATTTCATTATCTTGATCTTCGACGCCGATTACAATATAGGAGTTGTTGGCAAGGTTGGAATTTGATAGGGCGCAAATGTGTTTTAAAAACTTTGCTTTTCCTTCACGGGTATGCAAGTTCAGCTGGCGCTTTTTGTCATAAAAGCTACTTTCATCATTTTGAGCGAGCAGATTCTTAATTAAAAGGCGCTTGTTGATCATTCTATGTCATTATTTATTGCTACTTTTCTACCGTTGACTTAAATATCTGAAACTATAGTTTTTGGTGCATTTAGTTTTATTTTGCTAAACTTTTTACCCGCTATTTAAAGTATAAATGGGATTTAGTCTGTGAGAATCTGCGTAATCTGCGTTGAGTTTTTAGCTTTTTACACTTTTAGTCTGATAAACCTAAACTATGGACTGTAGGTCCATAGTTTGGGTTTATTATTTTCATTAGTTGCACTTTCAAATTTTCTTATTTGAAAATGGTACTATTAATAATAGCAATAATAAATAGTCTAATTCTTTTTTATAATCGTAGAAGAAGCCTGTGCAGTACTCATTACTATTAAATCGGCAATGTTGACATGATACGGTCGCGATACAACAAAGTGAATAATGTCGGCGATATCTTCTGCTTGTAACGGCATGAAGCCTTGGTATACTTTTTCGGCTCTATCCGTATCTCCTTTAAAGCGCACTTCACTAAATTCAGTCTGCACCATTCCGGGATGGATGGCACCTACTCTTATTCCGAATGGATTTAAGTCCATACGCATTCCTTGATTTAAGGCGTCAACCGCATGTTTTGTAGCACAATATACATTTCCGTTTGGATAAACTTCTTTTGCAGCAGTAGAACCGATGTTGATGATATGGCCGGACTTCCTTTCTATCATTTGTGGGATGATGGCTTTAGAAACATACAATAAGCCTTTTATGTTGATGTCAATCATGGCATCCCAATCGTCTATATCGCCATTTTGAATAGGGTCTAAGCCATGTGCGTTGCCAGCGTTGTTTATAAGGATATCTATTGTAGAAAATGCTTCAGGTAAAGAAGCGATACTTTCTGAAACGGCTTTCTTATCACGCACATCAAAGAGTAACGTATGTACTTCTGTTAGTTGTGAAAGTTCTTTTTCAAGTTCAACCATTCGGTCTTCACGTCTTCCGCAAAGGATAATTTTATAATTGTTTTTTGCTAAGATTTCGGCAGTTGCTTTACCTATACCGCTAGTCGCTCCTGTTATTAGTGCTGTTTTACTCATGGTTTATCATTTGTGTCAAATCTTTTTTATTGGATTTCGTTATTTTTTTTTAGAACTACAATTTGTACTTAACTCAAGGTACATCTTCACCCATGCTTTCTGCCCAGATGGCAAACCAATCTTCTTTTTCAAGATCTAATTCCACTGCTTTCATTAACGATTGTATTCTGGACACGTTCACTGTTCCCGCAATTGGAATCACTTTGGCGGGATGTTTTAAGACCCAAGAGAGTAAAATCGTGTCAGTATCTACATGGTATTTAGAACTTAATGTTGCTAATATTTGCTTTAAACGATGGGTTTGCGGAATATCCTTTTTGAAAACAAATCCTAACGGATTCCAAGACATTGGGCGAATTTGATTCAATTGCATATAATCAAAACTTCCGTCAACCATAGGTTCAAAATTCGTAGCCGAAAATTGCACTTGATTGTAGCTAACCTTTGTTTTTTGGTGAATCAATTCGGTTTGAGAATTAGTGAAATTAGAAAGTCCAAAATCGACTATTTTTCCTTCTGATTTTAGCTTTTCTACCGCTTCTGCAATTTCGTCAGATTGCATTAACGGACTCGGTCTGTGTAGCAAAAACACATCTAAATAATCAGTCTTTAAATTCTTTAACGATTGTTCAACAGACCAGATAATGTGTGACTTAGAGTAGTCGTAATGTTTGATTTTATTATCTCGATTTTCAGCTAGCATTTGGATCCCACATTTGGATATTAGCTGTATTTTTTCTCGGGCTATTTTGGCGGAAGCAAATGCTTTGCCGAAATCGCCTTCAGTGGTGTAGGAACCGTAGATGTCGGCATGGTCAAAGCTGCTAATTTTGTTTTCTAAGCAGACATGAATCATGTTTAGCATTTCCTTCGATGTTAGGTTTTTATCCCAAACGCCCCAGTTCATAGTGCCTGCAATGATAGGCGATAATATCGTTTTGTTCATGGTTTTTATTTTTATTTGAAACTTGTAATTTTTTTAATTCAAAGTATTTTTTCAAAGTTCTTAAAAATATAAAAATTGTATCCTAATTTGACCATAAAATTAGGGCTTTATTCGAAGTTTTAACCATTTTTTAACATCTTACCTCTAAAAAATAATTCAATTTGCACTCGCAAATAGGAGGCATTAAATTCAAGGTTTTAAATAAAACGATATGGAAGAAAATACATCGACTTTAGACATTAGAGCAATCAATGAAAAAATAGAAAGAGAAAGCGCATTTATCGATCTCTTGACAATGGAAATGAACAAAGTGATTGTGGGCCAAAGGCACATGATTGAAAGATTATTGATTGGACTTCTTGGACAAGGACATATTTTGCTAGAAGGTGTTCCTGGATTAGCAAAAACATTAGCAATAAACACACTTGCACAAGCGGTACATGGATCATTCAGTAGGATACAGTTTACACCAGATTTATTGCCAGCAGATGTTGTGGGGACAATGATTTACAACATTAAACAAAATGAATTCTCCATAAAAAAAGGACCAATTTTTGCTAATTTCGTTTTGGCAGATGAGATTAACCGAGCACCAGCTAAGGTGCAGTCGGCTTTATTGGAAGCCATGCAGGAAAAGCAAGTGACTATTGGTGATACTACTTTTAAATTGGACAGACCTTTTTTAGTATTGGCAACTCAAAATCCAATTGAGCAAGAAGGAACCTACCAACTCCCAGAGGCACAGGTCGATCGTTTTATGTTGAAAACGGTTATTGACTACCCTAAAATGGATGAAGAGCGTATGGTCGTTCGTCAAAACTTAAAAGGAAGCTATGAGAAGGTAAATCAAGTTGTTTCAGTAGAACAAATTTTACGAGCACAAGAAGCGGTTCGCGAAGTATACATGGATGAAAAAATCGAGAAATACATACTTGATATTGTTTTTGCCACTCGATACCCAGAAAAATATAAACTGGCAGATTTAAAACCGTTAATCAGTTTTGGAGCTTCTCCTCGTGGAAGCATCAATTTAGCTAATGCGGCTAAATGCTATGCTTTTATAAAACGTCGTGGTTATGTGATTCCGGAAGATGTTCGTGCCGTTGTTCACGATGTACTGCGTCATAGAATTGGTATTACTTATGAAGCGGAAGCGGAAAACATTACTTCTGTTGACATCATCAATAAAATCATAAATGAAGTAGAAGTACCCTAAGATTTCAGATTTTTGATATAAAATTTTAGATTCTAGATCTGAAATTATCAATCGTTAATCGTTAATCACCAATTAAATGGATACAAAAGAGCTTTTAAAAAAAGTACGAAAAATAGAGATTAAAACCCGAAGATTGAGTGATCATATCTTTTCAGGGGAATACCACACCTCGTTCAAGGGTCGTGGGATGACTTTTAGTGAAGTACGACAATACCAATATGGAGATGATATTCGTGCTATTGACTGGAACGTTACGGCACGTTACAACGAAGCCCATGTAAAAGTGTTTGAAGAAGAGCGCGAATTGACCATGATGCTAATGGTGGATATTTCAGGGTCGGAAAGTTTTGGCTCTAAAAGCCAATTTAAAAAAGATATTGTTACCGAAATTGCCGCAACCATGGCTTTTTCGGCAACACAGAATAATGACAAAATAGGGTTGATTTTATTTTCAGACCAAATTGAATTATACATTCCGCCAAAGAAGGGCAGGTCACATGTCTTGCGTATTATCCGTGAATTGATAGAGTTTGAACCTAAAAGTCTTAAAACCGATATTGCTCAGGCCTTAAAATTTTTATCCAGTACTCAGAAAAAGAAAGCAATTGTATTTGTTATCTCTGATTTTATGGCAGAGGATTATGAGCATACGCTGAAAATCGCAGCTAAAAAACATGATATCACAGGAATTCGAGTGTATGACGTTCGGGAACAAAAAATGCCAGATATAGGTATGGTGACGATGCTCGATGCTGAAACAGGCGAAACACAATTAATTAATACCGGTTCAAAAACAGTTCGTTTCAATTATGAGAAAAATTATAATGAACGATTAAATTATTTCAAGGAAACATTCAGTAAGTCAGGTTCTGGGGTAGTCAATACCCGGGTTGATGAAAGTTATGTAACTAAATTATTAAGCTATTTTAAATCGAGGTGATGATTAACGATTTTTGATCTAAGATTTAATATGGAGTATAAAAAATGAACAAACAGATTTTAGAAAACAGATTGATAGATTCTGATGCCTTAGTTATTAATTTTGAGAAAAATTATTCAGGAAGTCAACTTGTTAGTCAAATAGTTTGTTTTGGAACATTTCCAGCCATAAAGTCGAAAATTAAAAATAATTAACCTTCACCCGAGCTTTTGCGAACTGGCGCAGCAATCAAAAATTATTTGCCTCAAACTGGACATAAAAAATGAATAAAGTTTACCTACTATTATTGCTTCTATGTACTTCCGTTTTTGCCCAGCAAAAGCGAGTAGAGACTAGTATAGATACGACCAAAAACAAAATTGGGGCCGAGTTTAAATTGACAGTTAAGATGTCGGTGGATACCTTGTCTAAAGTTAAATTTCCAAATCTTAAAAACATTGGGGCTCTTGAAGTAATTCGGTCTTATCCCATAGACACGGTTAAAAATAACGATCGTTATGAGTTAATCAAGAAATATGGGTTAACACAGTTTGATTCTGGAAGATATATAATTCCGAGCATAAAGGTTTTCATTAACAGCAAACCGTATTTAACAGATTCTATTTCGGTTGAAGTGGCTAATGTTGCCGTGGATACCTTAAAACAAAAGATGTATGACATTAAAGACATCGTTCCAGTAAAGGGCTCGATAGGTGACTGGTGGAAATACCTTTTGATAATGGTTCTTATTATTGGTATTGGGTTAGTAGTATATTGGTTTGTTAAAAGACAACAAAAGAAAAAAATTGAAGAAGAGGTTTACAAAACACCAATAGAAAAAGCGACGAGCTTACTGAACACTTTAGAACAAAAGGGGCTTTGGCAAAAGGGAGAAGTGAAAGCTTATTACAGTGAATTGACGGATATTGCCCGGAACTATATTGAAGAGGCAATAGATATCCCAGCTATGGAAAGCACTACTTCGGAGTTAATTACAGGTCTTAGAGCAGCTTCCGTGAGAAAGAAAATGACCGTTTCACAAGAAACGATAGTGAACTTGGAGCGCGTTTTAAAACAAGCCGATTTAGTTAAATTTGCCAAATCTAAACCGTTAGATTTCGAAATTACAGAGGATCGAAATAAAATACAAAAGGCAATTCTTACATTGGACAGTTCTATTCCGGTAGAAATCGAAATCGAAGAGGATGCTCTGCTGAATGAAGTACAAAAACAGAAACAGATCCAAATTCAACTAAAGAAAAAGAGAAGCAAACGTATTTTTAGTGCTGCAGCAGCCGTCCTTTTCTTATTGCTAGCAACGACTAGTTACTTTGTTGCAACAAAAGGATTTGATTATGTAAAAGATACTATAATTGGGCATCCTACAAAAGAATTACTTGAGGGAGAATGGATCAGAAGTACGTACGGAAATCCTGGGGTTGCCATTGAAACACCTAAAGTGCTTAAAAGAATTGATTTAACGAAATCGCTTCCGAAAAACGGGCTACAATTAGTTAAAGAAATGCAATCCTTTGCCTACGGTAGTTTTGTGGATAATTTTTATCTGATGGTTTCCACCATCAAATACAAGCAGGAATCAGAGATTGATTTGAAGAAGTCAATGGAAGTTACCTTACAAACTTTAGAGTCACAAGGAGCGCAAAATATGATTGTCAAACAAGAGGATTTTGAAACGGAAGAAGGAGTCAGCGGTTTAAAATCATACGGGACATTTTCGAGATTTAACATCGATTCTAAAGACAGTGAAAAGCTGTATTATGAAGTGGTGTTATTTAGTCAAGAAGGTGGATTACAGCAAATCATGATTTTTCATGAAGAAGGTGATGCGTATGCGAATGAAATATCAGATCGGGTTTTAAGCTCTGTCGAATTAATACAAGTAAGTAAATAATGGGAAATATCACATTTTTAAATCCTGAGTTTTTCTGGTTATTTCTTTTGATTCCTATTGCCATAGCATGGCTGGTTTTGAAAAGAAACCAGCAAGCAGTGAGCTTAAAAATAAGTTCAATTAAGGGGTTCAAATCTTCGGAATCCTTATTAGCAAAGTTAAAGCCTTATTTGAGTGTGTTTAGATTGGTTGCTTTGAGCTCCTTGATTGTAGCTATGGCTAGGCCCAGGACGGTTGATATAAGCAACAAAACAAAGACGACAAAAGGGATAGATATCGTAATGGCAGTCGATGTGTCAGGAAGTATGCTTGCCAAAGATCTGAAACCTAACAGGATGGAAGCTTTGAAAAGAGTAGCGTCTGATTTTGCAGATGAGAGACCTAACGATAGAATAGGGCTTGTGGTTTATGCGTCTGAAGCCTATACAAAAACACCGGTTACCAGCGATAAAGGAGTAGTTTTGGAGGCTATTAAAAGCATAAAGTACGATAATGTTTTACAGGATGGGACTGGAGTAGGGATGGGACTAGCGACAGCAGTAAACCGCTTGAAGGATAGTAAAGCAAAAAGTAAAGTGATTATTCTGCTGACAGATGGGGTGAATAATGCAGGTTTCATTGAACCAGAGACAGCGGCAGATATAGCGAAACAATATGGTATAAAAGTATATACCATAGGTATTGGAACAAATGGAATGGCAGAGTTTCCATATGCGGTTGGACCAAATGGTCAGTTTTTATTCCAAATGATGAAGGTTGAAATTGATGAACAACTGATGAAAAGTATCGCCAAGAAAACAGATGGTCGTTATTTTAGAGCTACGAGTAACAGCAAACTGGCTGAAATATATGGCGAAATAAACAAACTAGAAACGACTGAAATTGAGGAGTTAAAATTTTATGACTATGATGAGAAGTACAGACCTTTTGTTTGGCTTGCAGGCTTTTTATTGTTAGCCGAGATTGGTTTGAGGAATACGGTTTACAGAAGTTTCATTTAAAAGTTAAGTCTGTTGAAGCACTGAGTGATTTTCATTTAGCGCAACTGTTGATTAATTTTAATAGTAGCTTATTAAAAAATGAAGTTAAAAGAGTAATAAATGGAACTTTGTAGGTGCACACATAAAATTGTGCTTTTTTAGAAAGAGCTTGGTACCCTTTGTGGTTAAAAAAAAGATATGGAATTAGACGAAATAAAATATTTATACTTACTTTTTATACTACCATTATTGGTGGTGTTATTTTTTTTCAATTCCTATTGGAAAGTAAAAAAGCAACGCGAATTTGGGGATTTAGAATTGATAAAAAAACTAAGTCCTGACCGTTCTGTTTTCAAACCTATTTTTAAACTGGTAGTGATTCTTCTAGCTTTGGCAGGATTGATTTTTGGATTGGTCAATCCAAAAATTGGAACTAAAATGGAGACGGTAAAGCGAGAGGGTATTGATATTGTTTTTGCGATGGATGTATCTAAAAGTATGCTTGCAGAAGATGTTGTTCCCAGCCGCTTAGAAAAAAGTAAGCAGATTGTTTCGCAAATCATCAATCAGTTGGGCAATGATAGAATAGGTATCGTTGCGTACGCAGGAAGCGCTTTTCCGGTGTTGCCCATCACTACTGATTACAGTGTTGCAAAAATGTTTCTGCAAAGCATGAACACTGAAATGGTGTCTTCTCAAGGAACGTCCTTAGATCAGGCCATAAAGCTGTCTTCCACCTATTTTGATGATAAGAGCAAAACGAGTAAGTTACTGATTCTAATTTCTGATGGGGAAGACCATTCTGAAGGTGCTCAAGCAGCGGCAGAAGAAGCGAATAAGCAGGGAATGAGAATTATTACAATAGGTTTAGGAACCGAAAAAGGAGGAACTATTCCTTTAAAGAAAAATGGTGTTGTACAAAGCTATCAAAGAGACAACAATGATGAAGTTGTCGTGACAAAGTTGAATCGTGCTAGTTTAGAGACGATCGCTAAAGCGACTAAAGGAGGTTATATCAACGGAAATAATACCAAAGACGTGTTAGCATACGTTAAGAGTTCGTTAGACAATATTCAAAAAACCGAATTTGAGTCGACGCAAATTGCCGATTTTCAATCACAGTTTCAATGGTTCCTTGGATTCGCATTTGTTTTGTTGTTTTTGGATCTGTTTTTGTTGGAAAAGAAAACGAATTGGGTGAAGAAGTTGAATTTATTTAACGAAGAAAAATAAATGTCCGTTCCTTCAGAGATTGAATCTATAAGGAACAGCATAATTTAATAAAAATGAAAGATTTTAAAAAACACATATTTACAGCTTTTTCGCTCCTTTTTTTAGGGTTGGGAGCAGTATTTGCGCAAGAGAAAGATAAAAGTTTACCATTGGCAAATGAGGAATATGCAGACAATAAATTTGTTGATGCAGAAGCCAATTATAGGGTTTCGAACTCAAAATTCCCAAATAAAACAGTTGCATCTTACAACTTAGGAAACGCTATTTACAAACAGAACCAAGCTTCTGAAGCTAAATATGCTTACGCAGCAGCAATTAAAAATACTAAATCAAGACCTCAAAAACATAAAGCGTATCATAATTTAGGGAATGTCTTTATGAAAGAAAAAAACTATACGCAAGCCGTTGAAGCCTATAAAGATGCCCTACGCAATAAACCTTCGGATGAGGAAACGAGGTATAATTACGCATTGGCAAAAAAGATGCTAAAAGAAAATCCGCCTAAGGAAGACAAAAAAGATAAGGATAAAAAGGACAAAGACAAAAAAGATCAAGACAAGAAAGACAAAGATCAAGACAAGAAAGATAAAGATAAGAAGGACGACAAGGGCGATAATAAGGACAAGGATAAAAAAGACGGGAAGAATAAGGATGACAAACCTGAAAATCAACAAAAACCAAAACCGAGTGGTATCTCTAAGCAACGATTAGAAAATCTTCTAGATGCGGTGAACAATGAAGAAAAGAAAATTCAAGATAAAGTGAATGCCCAAAAAGTAAAAGGAAAGCCAACGCAAACCGAAAAAGATTGGTAATTCAGCTTTGTTTGTGAGAGGAATTAGAATACTGTAATAAAACAGAGGATAAAATAAATCCGAAAGAAACATAAGGATTTAATAAAAGATGAAAAGATATTTAATTTTAATGCTGTTAAGTTTTCAGGGACTTTTAGCTCAGGTACAATTTGACGCTAAAGTAAGCAAAACTACGCTCGGATTAAACGAAAGATTACGAGTTGACTTTGCCATGAATATCGATGGGGACAATTTTAATCAACCGTCTTTTGAGGGGTTCAGGGTTATTGCGGGGCCCAGTCAGCAAGTGAGTCAGTCCTGGGTGAATGGGAAAAGTAGTTTTGAAAAGATATACTCTTATTATCTAGTACCCAATCAAAAAGGAAATTTTACAATCAAGCAGGCCACCATTGAATACAATGGGCAGGTATATAAAACCGATCCAGTCAAAATAACGGTTACCGATGCAGTTGAACAACCTAGAGACCCTAATGACACCAGTATTTCAGTAGATGACAATTTGCATTTAATTGCTGACATTTCTAAGACAAACCCTTACGTTAATGAGCCAATAACCGTGGTTTATAAATTGTATTTCAGCAATAATATCGGAATAAGTAATTTTAGAGAACTTAACAAGCCTAAATATAATAATTTTTGGAGTCAAAACATTGAGATTAAACAATTGACCGCCGAAGAGGGAATGTTTAAAGGCGAGAATTATCGTTATATAGTTCTTAAAAAGGCAGTTTTATATCCTCAAAAATCTGGCAAATTAAGTATTGAGCCATTAACATTAGATATCGATGTACAGTTGCCTACAAATCGTCGAGATGTGTACGGTCGTGTCGTTATAGCTGAAGATAGTAAACGAGTGTCTGCAGGCGCTAAAACTATTACTGTAAGGGCACTTCCTGAAGAAGGAAAGCCACTTGATTTCTCAGGTGCAGTGGGAAGTTTTGAATTTAAAGTGACTCCTACTAAAACGAGTCTGAAAAATGGAGAAAGCCTTGAATTGACTGTAAGCGTTACTGGAAAAGGGAATATGAAGTTATTCAGCTTACCAAAGCCGGTTGTTCCAAATGCATTAGAAATGTATGATGCCGTTCACACCGAAAAACTGAATACCTCATTGGCGGGAACGTCTGGAAAAATTGCTGACAATTATACTATTGTACCACAGTACAAAGGGAATTACCCAGTAAAACCAATGCAGTTCTCTTATTTTGACCTTAGTTTAGGTAAATATAAAACCATAAGCGTTCCAGAGATCATGGTAACTGTTTTAGACGGACCTACTTTAACTGACGAAACGGCTTCTAATGGAGAAAATAGTAAAGATAAAATTTCAAGTACAGAGCAATTTAAGTTTATCAAGTTGAAAACAAAATTAGTAGAAGTTGCTAAAGATGATTTCCTAGGGTCTAAATTGTTTTATGGATTGTTGTTTATTCCTTTTTTACTCTTGCCTGTAATTGTATTGCTTAAGAAGAGAAAAGAAGCGATTGATAGCGATGTAGTAGGGAATAGAAAAAGACGAAACAACAAGCTGGCTAAGAAGTATCTATCGCAAGCGAAAAAACAAATTAATAATAAAGAACCATTTTATGTAGCCCTTGAAAAAGCGATGCATAACTTTTTGAAAGCAAAGTTAAATATCGAAACCTCAGAAATGAGTAAAGAAAATATCAAAGAACTTTTATTGACTAGGAGCGCAGATCCTTTGGCAGTGGCTGATTTTATTGCATTGACTGAGAATTGTGAAGTTGCGAGATATGCGCCTTCATCAAGTGCTACTATTCAAAAAGATTATGATAAAGCAGTGTCGATAATTTCGGATTTGGAAAAGCAGATATAACGATTGATAATAAATAATTTGTAATTGACCTTACTAAAAATGAAGAATATTTTTTATATAGTACTACTGACAACTCAAGTTTTCTTTGCCCAAAATGGCTTTGAAAAAGGGAATGCTTTGTATAAAACGGGAAAATACGAGCAAGCTATTGACGCCTATTCAAGTGTGTTGCAAACAAACCAGCATTCTTCAGAGTTGTATTTTAACCTTGGGAACTGTTATTATCAATTGAATAAGGTAGCTCCGGCTATTTATAGCTATGAGAAGGCTTTAGTACTGAGTCCAAATGATAAAGAGATTTTAAATAATCTGAAATTTGCCCAAAAAAGAACTATCGATGAAGTAAAAGTGATTCCAAAAGTCGGATTTGGTAAGTTGCTGCGTGACTTTACCGGAATTTATCATTATAATACTTGGGGCTGGATTGCGGTAGTATCCTCAATTTCTTTTTTATTGGTTTTTTTGGGCTATTACTTTTCAGAAAGTACGTTAGGCAAAAGAATCTCTTTTTTTATAATGTTTGTACTTATTTTTGTTGTTATGATTGTGATTTCAGCAGCAACTTTTGAAAAAAGTCATTACGATAATGAAAAGCCAGCGATTATTTTTGCCGAAAAGACAGAAATAAGAAGTAAGCCACAAAAAGGGAGTGCCGTTGTTGTTGTGCTTCATGAAGGAGCGAAAGTCTTTGTTGAAGAAAAGATAGACAATTGGAAAAAAGTACAGTTAACAGACGGTACAGACGGATGGATTGACAGTAGCGCTATTAGGGAAGTGAAGTAGTCCATTAGTAGTTTCGTCTTACACTTATCGTATGTAAACACTTCAAAACTGCGGATTAAGCTGATTTCTTCGTTTTTTTAAACTCAGTATACCACTTTCCTAATGAAGGATAAATGTATTTTGAAACGTCTTGAATGGGATTGTAAAATAAGGATTTATTGAGTGTCTCCTCTTTAGCTATCATATTATTTATATTAATTTTCTGAAAAAGATTAATCACTACGCTTAAGATCAAAATTGTTTTTAGAATACTAAAAGCGCCTCCCGCTAATTTATTAAAAATACCTAAGAACGCAAAGTCCATAATTCCAGTCAGTAATTTTGCTACGATATGAACAGTTAAAACTATACCAATAAAAGTGAGGGCAAAAGCGATGATTTCAATATATTTAGGAGACCAGGAAACGTGATTGGCAAGTATTGCCCTTACCATATAAGAGCATTTTATTGCAATATAAATTCCTAAAATAAGTGAAATTAAGGACGCTAGTTCAATAAAAAGTCCGTTTTTAATACCTGTGAATAAAGCATATAGAAGAAATGCGCCCAAAACAATATCTAAAAAACTCATATTTAAATAATAAATTAAATGCAGTAAAGATAAACGAATAAAGAAAATAGAGAGAGTAAGAATGAGAAAAGAAGCAAAAAATAAAATTCATTAAAAGAATAAAGAAAATAGAGATTAGAAAATCCCTAAGTCAAAAACGTAGTTCTTATATTTGCCGATATTAAATTTTTTAAACTCAAAGGATAGAGTGTTTGCTCTTTATTCTTTATTCTATTTTCTAAATAAATGTCAAGAGACAATCAACTTAAAGAACGCTGGGAACAGCTTGTAGATATACTTTCCAATCAATTTTCGCAGGGAGAAGACCTAGATTTAGATGCCATCATTTATTTGATTGGGGTCCAGGAACTTGGTAAAGTACACCGTGAATACAAAAAAGATGAAAAATTAAACCTAATGCATATTGCAATTTGCCGATTATTGGAACCTTACGGATTCTACGAGTTCGAATTTTTCGATGAAGACGGTTGGCCGCATTATAGTGTCAAAGAGGAGTTACCAACACTTAAATCAGGAGAGCAATCCGTTTTAATGAAAGAAGCTATCGTTAGTTATTTTATCGAAAGAGAGTTGATTAAGTAATCATTTCTTGATAAACCAGTAGGAACATATTAGGCTACCGGTCAAACTTTGAACTTTAAATTTTAAACCTGAAACAAATTTTTGTAAATTTGCACTCTCAATTATTGGATGAAAATGATAGACAAGATAAAAGAATATATTGGGGAAGCGAAAGCATTCTCTACACAAGATAAAGCAGAATTAGAAGTATTCAGAATTAAATTTCTAGGTAGTAAAGGACTTTTAAAAAATCTTTTTGCCGAGTTCAAGAATGTTCCTAATGACCAAAAAAAGGAATTTGGACAAGTAATTAATTTGTTAAAATCCTCTGCGGAAGAAAAAGTAAAAAGCATTCAGGAAACTTTGGAAAACAAAGAAGAAAGTAAAGGTTTTTACGGTGATTTGACGCGTTCGTCTGAACCGTTAATCATTGGTTCCCGTCACCCTATTTCATTGGTAAAAAACCAGATTATTGATATTTTTTCTAATATCGGTTTCAATGTTTCTGAAGGACCAGAAATTGAAGATGACTGGCATAATTTTACAGCGTTAAACCTACCGGAATATCATCCGGCACGTGATATGCAAGACACTTTTTTCATACAGACAAATCCAGATATTTTGTTGCGTACGCACACGTCATCGGTTCAGGTAAGGTACATGGAGGAAAATAAGCCGCCTATTAGAACAATTTCTCCAGGAAGAGTTTTTCGTAACGAGGCTGTCTCGTCTCGTTCGCACTGTATATTTCACCAAGTAGAAGGGTTATACATCGATAAAGATGTATCATTCGCTGATTTAAAGCAAACACTTTTATATTTCACTAAAGAGATGTTTGGAAAGTCAAAAATCCGTTTGCGTCCCTCTTATTTCCCATTTACGGAACCAAGCGCTGAGGTAGATATTTATTGGGGTTTAAAAACAGAAACTGATTATAGAATCACTAAAGGAACCGGTTGGTTAGAAATCATGGGTTGCGGAATGGTAGATCCTAATGTTCTTAAAAACTGCGGAATCAATCCCGAAGAATATAATGGTTTTGCATTTGGAATGGGAATAGAGCGTATCGCTATGTTACTGTATCAAATAGGTGATATTCGCATGTTCTATGAGAATGATGTACGTTTCTTAGAGCAATTTAAATCCAGTATTTAAAATTTAAAAAAGCCCCGTAGTGTTTAGTTATTAGTCTCTCGTGACGTTATTTTGCGCTATAGGCTTAGTACTAAAAACTAAGTCAATTACTTATACCTAAAACATGAAAGCAGATATCATTATCCCCGAAGTAGAGAATATTTTCGTAGCCGCAGTCCAAGAGTGGAGTGATGATTTTATGGAAAAGGTTTGGTACGCCTATTTAGTTAATGACAGTGATTTTCTTATTGAAAGTGTGATGGTCGTTTCTAAAGCATTTGGAACTATCGATGGCGAAATGAAGAAAACATCATTGTTGCGACATGCCTTTGTTGAAGTACCTGCAGTTTCGGTGGTAAAGATTGAAATGTTAGAAAAAAGCGTTTTAGTACTCAACAATGAGTTTATGGTTACGTTTTTCATTGGAGATAAATTATACGATAAAAAATTTATATTTAAAGCGGATTCCATCAATTTAGCTTCTGTAGAAGAAGTGCCGATTTTATTTGTTGACGGAATTATCGTTAGATAGTCATTTACTGAGTTATCATTAAAAAAGCAGCTATACCCTTATTTTAAAGTGTTTAGCTGCTTTATATTTTTGCTATTTAAATAAGTCGCTGTTTTTTTATAAATCGGTAACCTTTTTCAAGGTATCTGTCGCCAGATAGCTTCCATCTTTGTTCATGTACCAATTCCTAACTTTAGGTATTTTGATTCCATGAAAACTTTCTTCGTCACTTAAAAGGATATATTCACCATCGTTTTTAGTTTCGTCATGGTAAAACTGGTATATTTTTAAAGCATAAGTTTTTGGGTCAAAATAAAAATACCAGGAATCGGTCCCGATACTCTCCTCGTATTTGACTATTAAAACGAGATATTCCTTACCCAAAAAATCCTTTCTGTTTACCACTGAACTAATAACCGTTCCTGGGTCTTTAAGTTTCATGGGTAAACCGTAGAGATAGGTATAATAG
>JBLIKD010000038.1:0-15571 GCA_047636275.1 Flavobacterium sp.
TTTTCTAACCTTTTATCACAGCGTCTGCAATATAAAACGGTTATGGCAGCAAAGATCTCGCCTCAAGATTCTGGGCATCTACTCTTAATCTGATTATTCCATTGCATATCTTAATCTCAAAAAAAAATATAAGCCAATATTCTATTGATTTGACCCGACAACAAAATGGAGATTTAACGGAATTTTGAGTAGAAACTGATATCCGAACTATTAAAACATTAGAAAAAAAGGAGAATTAAAAATCATCCATCGGAAAGTAGATCAATAGAACAGAATTATGTGTTGAAATTTTAAAATCTTTGTCAAAGTTATTATCTAAGTGCATACTACTTTGATAAAGGTCAAAATAACACATCATTTTCTCTGATGCACTGTTTAGGTGAACCGTACGCTTATAACCCATGCCATAAATAATGAGAACAGACCCACAAATAGGAGCTAAGATTTTCAAAACACACCAGATATGCTGAATCATTTGAATTTCTTTTATTCCTCAATAAAAAAATCTCTTTCAATTGAATCTGTTCAATTCCGATACTCCAAATAACCTAATATAAAACTATCGATCTCGCCAAAATAAAGAATCAATTCTTCCTGTAATAATTTCGTGTCTTTATTTGATATTGAATAATAATAAAATGACCATTTCCAATCTCTAAAATCTTCAACTAAGTTCTATTTATAAGCTTTAGTGTTATAAGAACAAGCTGATTTTCTCTTAAATAACTTTAGTCTTCTACTCTAAGGCGTTTGAATGGGGTTTAAAAAAGGATTCCGATTCTGTTTTACTCTTTGTTAAAGGCCATTGCATAACTTTGAAAAAACTTTTTAAATTGATAATGCACACTATCGTGTGTAGTTTTCTATTGATGTGGTAACTTTTCAGTTATGGAATTTGACAACTTTACAAAAGTTATCAAATTTTCTCAAAAGCATATACCAGCGCAAAACCTTCAATTTCCTCATAAAACAATTCAAAATCCATAACCATACCATCAAAACGAAGTTCAGCTTTAGCTTTTAAATCATCCATCTCGAATTCCTTCACTCTGATGTGATCTTTAAAACTGATTCCTTTTTCGTTTCGGATTTTAAAAATGGCTTCTTTAACTCCCCAAATGACAGTTAATTTTTTGATGTAAGATTCTAAATCATTTTTATCCAAATAGCTGTACTCTTCGTCGACAAACTTGTCGGCAATACGACTTATTTTTTCGCGCTGTAATTCGATATCAATTCCAACGCTTTTGTTACTAATTATAATGGCTGAAAAATGATGAGAATGGCTAATCGAAATGTATTTATCATCTTTTAGATGCGGTTTCCCTAATTCATCGTAATATAAATCCAAATCATTGTAGCCTGCCTCTTGCAATAGTTTACGAACACTGAGAAAACCACGTTGATGCAATTGTGATTTCATGCCTTGGAGTCGGATAAGGTTACTATCATTAACAACCACATTATCAAATAATTCCTGATAAGATTCAGTAATCTTCCAAACTAAAATTTGCGTAGTTGCATTAAAATTTATGGTTTTAAAAAGTGGCATGTTACGTACTTGATTTCATAGCCCCGATGGAAATAACATTCTTTTTATCCTTAATGAAGGAAAAAAAGATATAATATACAGCGGGAACAGCTTCTAAAACTGAAACTATTTTTAAATTACTGTGTTAATATTCAAAAGATTACCTCCTTAAACATTTCATAAATATTACGCAAATTAGTATATTTCTAAAGATATTACGTAATTTTGCATGGAATTTACAATTACAAATATACTATAAATGAGTACTACAACTATGCCTTTTGTGGCTTTCAAAGTAAAAGACATTTCTCTAGCAGCCTGGGGAAGAAAAGAAATTGAATTAGCTGAAGCTGAAATGCCCGGTTTAATGGCACTTCGTTCTGAATATAAAGACGAACAACCACTAGCTGGTTCTCGTATTGCAGGATGTTTACACATGACAATCCAAACTGCAGTTTTAATCGAGACTTTAATTGCTCTTGGTGCTGAAGTTACTTGGTCTTCTTGTAACATTTTCTCTACTCAAGATCAAGCTGCTGCTGCCATGGCTGCTGCAGGAATTCAAGTTTACGCTTGGAAAGGGTTAAACGAAGTAGATTTTGACTGGTGTATCGAGCAAACATTATTCTTTGGTGAAGACAGAAAGCCATTGAACATGATTCTTGATGATGGTGGAGATTTAACTAACATGGTTATTGACCGTTACCCAGAATTAGTTGCGGGTATTAAAGGTTTATCTGAAGAGACAACAACAGGAGTACATAGATTGTACGAAAGAGTAAAAGCAGGAACATTACCAATGCCGGCTATCAACGTTAATGACTCGGTTACTAAATCAAAATTTGACAACAAATACGGTTGTAAAGAATCTGCAGTTGATGCAGTACGTCGTGCAACTGATATTATGCTTGCTGGTAAAAGAGTGGTTGTATGTGGATATGGCGATGTAGGAAAAGGTACTGCTGCTTCTTTTAGAGGTGCTGGATCTATCGTTACTGTTACTGAAATCGATCCTATTTGTGCGCTACAAGCTGCAATGGACGGTTTTGAAGTTAAAAAATTAAATACTGTTGTTGGAAATGCTGATATAGTAATTACTACAACTGGAAATAAAGATATCGTTCTAGGTTCTCACTTTGAGCAAATGAAAGATAAAACTATCGTTTGTAATATTGGACATTTTGATAACGAAATAGCGGTTACTTGGTTGAACACAAACCATGGCGCTTCTAAAGTAGAAATCAAACCACAGGTAGACAAATATACTATCGATGGTAAAGACATCATTCTTTTGGCTGAAGGTCGTTTAGTAAACCTTGGTTGCGCTACAGGTCACCCAAGTTTTGTAATGAGTAACTCATTTACAAACCAAACTTTAGCTCAAATTGAATTGTGGAAAAATAGTGCAGCATACAACAATGATGTATACATGTTACCAAAACACTTAGATGAGAAAGTAGCAATGTTACACCTTGCTAAATTAGGAGTTGAATTAGAGACGTTACGTGATGATCAAGCGGCTTACATAGGCGTTGAAGTTACAGGTCCATTCAAGCCAGAATATTACAGATACTAGTCCTATTTATCATTCCGACAAAGAAGGAATCTGATTTTTGATTAAAAAAAACCCTTGCTAAAAAGCGAGGGTTTTTTGTTTTTGGACGTGACCCTGCAGATCGCTTCGTCGCACCTCCTCGCAACTTCGGGTCGGGCTATGCGCTACAATCTTTACTGCACTAAGTTTCGTAAAGGATTTCCACTACTAACCCTCACGCAATATTTTTTTAAACCGACACCTATTTAGACACAACCTCACTTCATTAATTCGTAGTATATCATTTAAAAAATGGGAATCAGATATTATTGAATACATTCGCTTTTAATTAAAATTAGTCTCACCAAAAAACTTCTTAATTTCTACTTGAATTTCAAGAAATATAAATAAGCCTCACAATAATTTAATAAATTGTAGAAAGATGATAAAATTAAACGGATTTGAAATCCAAAACTCAATCGAAGAAAAATGTTGGAAATTAAGTTCCTATATTTTATCCCAATATGACTTTCAGTATCTATCACATCCCGCAAATGAATATTGGTGCATTTTTGAAAATAAATTTAAAGAATCTTTTACAACTGTTTTTTTTAAGGAATTAATTGAATTAGCTGGACTATTAAGAGCCTTACTAGACAGCGAACCTTTAACCATTGAAATCCAAGATAATGACAATAGCTTTGGGGTACTAAAGAAAGAAACTGGCGAAACAATAAAATTATCATATAGGGACGTTTGCAATAAAATAATACACGCTATCTCTTATGAAGTTAAATTTAATTTTAGTGAACGTCACCCGTTGGACAATACTAAAAACGGGTACGGAGAGACCGTAATAACTGAGTTTAAAAACCCGAAAATAATAACTCAAGGATCTTTAAAGGGAAAACAATGGAATACTGAAATAGATTTTCTTAAATTCATTGATCAAACAATGAATTTACAAATACAATAAGTTTCCTTACCCAAATTTTTACAAAAAATCCCGTTTCTATCGAAACGGGATTTTTAATAAATTAATTAAATCAATTATGCTTCAAATGAAATAATTGAAACGTATGATTTGTTATCTCTTTTCTTTTGGAAATGCACAACACCATTTACTCTTGCGCGTAGTGAGTGATCTTTACCGATGTAAGCATTTTTAATTCGATAGCCATTTACTTCTAGTCAATATTAAGATCCCTTTTTTATCGTTTAATCATATTATTTAATTAACTTACATGTTGATTTTCAGCGTAATAAATTATAAATATTAAACCAATACGATTAACTATTTATTTGTTAATTACGCATTGAGCTATTGTCTATAACCGTTTCTAATATTTACTATCATGAAAGCACAAAATGTCAGTCAAAAATTAATAAGCTCCCACCTCATTTCGGGTGAGATGATTCCCGGAACTGAAATCGGGTTAAAAATTGATCAAGTACTACTTCAAGATGCCACTGGTACGCTGGTCATGCTGGAATTAGAAGCTTTTCAACTAAAAAAAGCCAAACCAGAAATAGCCGTTCAATACGTCGATCATAACTTGCTCCAAACGGATTATAAGAATATGGATGACCATCTTTTTTTACAGTCGGCGGCGGCACGTTTTGGATTCTGGTTTAGCAGACCTGGAAACGGGATTAGCCACGTGGTACACATGGAACGTTTTGGCAGACCTGGCAAAACACTCTTAGGTTCAGACAGCCATACGCCAGCAGGAGGCGGTATCGGAATGCTTGCTATCGGAACGGGTGGTTTAGATGTCGCTCTTGCTGCTGCAGGTGAGCCTTATTATGTAAAAATGCCAAAAATAATGGGTATCAAACTAATCGGAAAACTACCTGACTGGGTGAGCGCTAAAGACATCGTTCTAGAAATGCTTCGCAGGTACAATGTAACTGGCGGACGCGGTTATATATTAGAATATTATGGCCCCGGTTTAAAAACACTCAGCGCATGGGATCGTCATGTCATCGCCAATATGGGTACAGAACTAGGCGCGACAACTTCTGTTTTTCCGTCCGACGACACCACTCGTGAATTCCTAAAACAAGAAGAAAGAGAAGACCAATGGGTAAAACTAGAAGCAGACGAGGGCGCCACTTACGATAAGGAAATTGAAATTAATTTGGCCACCATAGAACCTTTAATTGCACTTCCAGGAAGCCCTGGCGATGTAGTTACAGTTAGAGAAGTGAGTGGATTAACTGTAAACCAAGTGGTATTGGGCTCTTCTGCAAATCCAGGATTACGTGATTTCTGGATCGTCTCCGAAATAATAAAAGGAAACGCGATTTCCCCTGAAATTTCTTTTGATATCAATCCATCTTCGCGGCAAGTATTAGAAAATTTAATGGAAATGGGAGCTCTAGGTCCTTTAATAGCTGCCGGTGGACGCCTTCATCAATCTGGTTGTATGGGATGTATAGGTATGGGACAAGCTCCTGCCACGAATACCATCAGTCTTAGAACTATGCCACGAAATTTTCCGGGACGTTCCGGGACATTAGACGATAAAATATATTTATGCAGTCCAGAAACAGCTGCTGCGGCAGCATTGACAGGAAAAATAACAGATCCAAGAGATCTCGAAACGCTACTGAAGATTTCCTATCCACAATGGAAAGAGCCCGCTAAAATCAAAATTGTAAAGGAGATGCTAATCGCCCCAAATGGCGGCAAAACCGAATTGGTCAAAGGACCCAATATCCAAACACTACCTTTATTTGAAGCACTACCCGATACGCTAGAAGTTCCAATTTTATTAAAAATGGGAGATGATATTTCTACTGATGGAATTCTAAAAGCGGGAGCTGAAGTATTGCCATTACGCTCCAATATTCCAGAAATAAGCAAATACTCCTATTATGCTATTGATTCAACCTTCTATGATCGAGCCATCGAAAACCAAAAAGAACACGAGGGCTACTGTGTTATAGCTGGCGATAATTTTGCACAAGGGTCAAGTAGGGAGCATGCTGCTTTAGCGCCAAAATACCTCGGCCAAAAGTTTGCTATAGCTAAATCTTATGCTCGCATCGGTTGGCAAAACTTAATTAACTTCGGTATTGTTCCTTTTGAGTTTAAGAATCCCACAGACTGGGAAAAACTAGAACAGGGTGATGTTTTAAACATAAAAGGACTGCGGACGTCAATCGAAAATAACGATTTAGTAACCGCTACGGTAAAGGGAAAAGATATTAAAATTATCCTCACTTATACGATTAGCGAAAGACAAGCTAAAATTATCTTGAAAGGCGGGGTGATTAATTTAGTGAAACATCAGTGATGTATCAAGCAGGCGTTTTCTATCTTTTTTTGAATATTAGACCCATATTATTTATGTAAGTCTATTATAAAATAAAAAACCCGTCCCAAGATAAATTGGAACGGGTTATTTAATAAATTGAATAAATCAATTATGCTTCAACTTCAAATGGAATAATTGAAACGTATGATTTATTATCTCTTTTCTTTTGGAAATGTACAACACCATCTACTCTAGCGTGTAGGGTATGATCTTTACTGATGTAAACATTCGCACCTGGATTGTGTTTTGAACCTCTTTGTCTTATGATGATGTTCCCTGCAATAGCAGCTTGTCCTCCAAAAATCTTAACACCTAAACGTTTTGATTCTGATTCTCTACCATTCTTGGAACTACCGACACCTTTCTTGTGAGCCATGACGTATTAGTTTAATATTATTATTATTCTTTAGTATCTTCTTTTTTAGCTTTAGGAGCCTTTTTTACTTTAGCAGCCGGAGCCTCTTCAGTGTTAGCTTCTACCGCTTCTTTCTTAGGAGCTGCCTTTTTAGCACCTGCTGCAGTAATACCTTCGATTACAATTTGAGTAAGAAACTGTCTGTGACCATTTCTCTTTTTGTATCCTTTTCTTCTTTTCTTTTTGAAAACGATAACTTTATCTCCTTTTAAGTGTTGTAACACTTTAGCTTCTACTGAAGCACCTTCTATAGCGGGGGCGCCTATTGTGATTACGCCATTGTCGTCTAACAAATAAACTTTGTCAAAAGAAACTGTAGTTCCTTCTTCATTTGTCAAACGGTGAACGTAAACCTTTAGGTCTTTGCTTACTTTGAATTGTTGCCCTGCTATCTCTACGATTGCATACATACCAAATTGATTTATTGATTTTTAAGGTTGCAAATATACGATTTAATTTTTATTTTGCAATCTCTTAAAAATAAAAAAGCAATTTACTTGCTTTTTACCATTATTTTCAAAGATTTACCTTCCCAAAATCTCTTTCCTTTCCTTAAAAAAACAGAATATCGGACACACCTCATTAAAAAAAGGTATTTTTGAGCTAGCAATAACTTTAATTTTTAGCTATTGTAACGCATTTTATTAATCTATATGGAAAAATCAATAACGGGATTAACTAATACCCTCCCCCTCGGCGGAGTTGCATCTGCCCAAAAAATAGCTTTTGAAGAATACAACCTAGACAACGGGCTGCATGTTATCTTGCACCGTGACCCTTCTGCTCCCGTTGTAATAACTTCGGTGATGTATCATGTAGGATCCAAAGATGAAAATCCCGAGAAGACAGGTTTTGCCCACTTTTTCGAACATTTATTATTTGAAGGGACTGAAAATATCAAAAGAGGGGAATGGTTTAAAATTGTAACTTCTAACGGAGGAGTCAATAACGCCAATACTTCGGATGATCGTACCTATTACTATGAGGTATTCCCTTCCAATAATTTAGAGCTGGCTCTCTGGATGGAATCCGAAAGACTACTGCACCCTATCATCAATCAAATAGGAGTCGATACGCAGAACGGGGTTATTAAGGAAGAAAAGAACTCTCGTTACGACAACCAACCTTACGGGAAAATCTTGTCCATCGTAAAGGAAAACATGTTTGAAAGTCATCCATATCGCTGGTCGACTATTGGCTCTATGGAACATTTAGACACCGCTACTTTAGAAGATTTTAAAGATTTTCATAAAAAATTCTACATCCCCAATAATGCTGTTTTAGTAGTGGCCGGAGATTTTGAAAAAAATCAAGCAAAAGAATGGATTGAAAAATACTTTGGCCCTATCGAAAAAGGCGAAGTACTAAAAAAACAAACATTTATCGAGGAACCGATAACCCAAACTATTAAAGCAACCTACCAAGACTCCAACATACAAATACCGATGATCGTTGCTTCCTATAGAACACCGTCCATGAAAACGAGAGAGGCTCGAGTTTTAGATTTTATATCATCGTATTTAAGCGACGGCAGAAGTTCGAAATTATACAAGAAAATCGTGGACGAAAAGAAGATGGCCTTGCAAATAGGTGCCGTAGGTTTTAGTCAGGAAGATTACGGAATGTATATTATTTATGGCCTACCAATGGGAACGCATACTGCTGCCGATTTACTGAATGAAATCGATGAGGAAATTGTAAAAATTCAAACGGACTTAATCTCTGAGAAAGATTATCAAAAATTACAAAATCAGTTTGAAAACCAATATGTGGATAACAACTCTAATGTAGAGGGAATTGCTGAGAATTTAGCAAAATATTATTTGCTGTATGGAGACATCAATTTGATAAATACTGAGATTGATCTTTATCACTCTATTAGCCGAGAAGAAATTAGGGAAGTGGCAAAAAAATACCTGAACCCGAATCAGAGATTAGTTTTAGATTACGTCCCTACCATTGAGACAATTCAAAATTAAATCCTTACGAACTACGAAAAAACAATTATTCTATTCATCCTATTATTTATAACAGGAATTATGCAAACACAAGATCGCACCCAACCCAAACCTGGACAACCACCAGTTGTCAATATTAATAAACCACAGACGTTTTTCTTAGCTAACGGATTAAAAGTGATGATTGTAGAAAATCACAAATTACCCAAAGTCACCTTTAAACTAACTATAGACAATCCTCCTTTTGCCGAAGATACTAAGAAGGGAGTAGATGAACTATGCAGCAACTTAATAGGCAGCGGAAACCTTAAAATAACTAAAGACGATTTTAATGAAGAAGTAGATTTCTTGGGGGCCAATATTGGTTTTAATTCACATGGCGCTTACGCAAGTGCTCTTTCTAAATATTCTGGTCGCGTACTGCAGCTGTTGACATACGGTGCGCTGTATCCTAATTTTACTCAGGAAGAATTTGATAAAGAAAAAGCAAAGTTGCTTGAAGGTATAAAAGCGCAGGAGAAAAATGTTACCGCAATTGCTAACAGAGTAGTTAATGCTTTAGCATTCGGAATGAACCATCCCGCAGGAGAATACACAACGCTAGAAACACTTAACAACGTTACTCTTGACGATGTGAAAGCGAATTACGCAGCCTATTTCGCACCGGAAAACGCCTACTTAGTGATTATTGGAGATATAAAATACAAGGAGGTAAAACCTGTTGTTGAAAAACTTTTCGGCTCTTGGAAACGAACAAATACAGCTAAAACGCCCTACGCAGCTCCAGAAAACGTTCCTTTTACACAAATTAATTTTATTGATGTTCCCAATGCCGTTCAGTCCGAAATATCATTGGTCAACACGTTAGATTTAAAAATGACTGATAAAGACTTCTTTCCAGCAGTTATTGCCACCTACATACTAGGCGGAGACTTTAACAGCTACTTAAACATGAACTTACGAGAAGAGCACGGCTGGACGTATGGTGCAAGTACCGTTATAGGAGCAGGAAAATATGTCTCAAAACTAAAATCAACCTCCTCCGTAAAAAATAGCGTAACCGATAGCGCCGTAATCGAATTCGTCAAAGAAATCAAAAGAATCAGGACCGAAAAAGTATCTGAAGAACTACTACAGAATGTAAAAGCGGGATACGTTGGACGTTTTGTAATGCAGGTGGAGAAACCTACGGCCATTGCACGATATGCATTGAATGTTGAAACAGAAGAACTAGCTCCTGACTTTTATGAAAACTATATCAAAACAGTAAATGCAGTTACAGCGGAAGATGTTTTGAATGCAGCCACGAAATATTTTCTAATCGACAATACCCGAATTATAATTGCAGGAAAAGGGGCAGATGTTATTCCAGGATTGGAAAAACTAAATATTCCATTGTTTTATTTCGATAAATTTGGCCATCCAACTGCGAAACCCATCTTGAAATAAAGGCAGCGGCTAAAGACTATTAAAAACACAAAGGCTCTCCATCAGATTTACTGAAGGAGAGCCTTTTTTGATATTTTTATATCCCTAACTATAAATAATAAATATTTCATTACTTTATTTGACCCTGACAAAGACGTAAAATCTTATAAGAAAAATGCTTTTTTTATGTAACGATACAGTCAATAATACGACCAATACATAAATTAACTTCTTACTAACTATGAAAAAATCAATAATGGCGTTAAGCGCCACACTATTACTTGGAACTGCAGTCTCTGCACAAAAAGTAGCGTTCGAAGAATACAATTTAGACAATGGCCTACATGTCATTTTACAAAACGACCCTTCAGCGCCAGTTGTGATAACATCCGTAATGTACCACGTAGGCTCAAAAAATGAAAATCCAGAAAGAACTGGATTTGCTCATTTTTTCGAACATTTATTATTTGAAGGTACAGAAAACATCAAGCGTGGAGAATGGTTTAAAATTGTGACTGGTAATGGAGGAACAAATAACGCCAACACCTCTGACGACCGTACTTATTATTACGAAGTATTCCCATCTAATAATCTTGAATTAGGATTATGGATGGAATCTGAGCGAATGCTACATCCAGTGATAAACCAAATTGGAGTTGATACCCAAAATGAGGTTGTCAAAGAAGAAAAAAGATTGCGTTTTGACAACAGCCCCTATGGACAGATCATTCCTGAGGTAAAGAAAAAGATATTCACAAATCACCCTTACCGCTGGACGACTGTTGGTTCAATGGACCATTTAGACGCTGCAACACTAACTGAATTTCAAGACTTCAATAAGAAATTCTACATCCCAAATAATGCCGTTCTTGTAGTAGCGGGGGACTTTAACACAACTCAGACTAAAGAATGGATACAACAATACTTTGGTGCTATCAAAAAAGGAACTGCTGTTGAAACAAAAACTTTCTTAGAAGAACCAATTACTGAAACTATCAAAGCCAACTTTGAGGATCCAAACATTCAAATTCCAATGGTTGTAGCTGCCTATAGAACTCCATCTATGAAAACTCGTGATGCCAGAGTTTTAGATTTTATCTCAACAATTTTGAGTGACGGTAAAAGCTCTAGATTATATAAGAAAATAGTTGATGACAAAAAGATGGCCTTGCAAATTGGTGCGATTAGTAATAGTCAAGAAGATTATGGAATGTACATTCTTTATGGTTTACCGCAAGCCCCGAGCACGTCTGAAAATCTACTTACTGAAATTGACGCAGAAATCGTAAAACTACAGACAGAACTTATTTCTGAAAAGGAATTACAAAAGCTTCAAAACAAGTACGAGAATCAATATGTAAACAGTAACGCCAGTATTGAAGGAGTAGCAAGTAATCTTGCAACCTACTACATGCTCTACAATGACGTAAACTTAATCAATACAGAAATTGAAATGTACCGCACCATTACACCGGAAGATATTAGAACTGTTGCAAAAAAATATCTAAATCCAAACCAAAGATTAGTATTAGATTATGTTCCATCATCAGACAAAGCCAAAAAATAATTCAGAACTATCATGAAAAAAACAATATATATACTATCAAGTCTATTTTTGACTTTAGCGATGCAGGGACAAATAATCCCGCAACCAACACCATCAGCTCCTCCGACAATTAAGATTGGTAAATCCAATAATTTTGAGCTAAAAAACGGACTAAAAGTAATGGTAGTGGAAAATCACAAACTACCTCGAGTTCAATTCCGACTTAGCTTAGACAATATGCCTTATGCAGAAGGAGATAAAAAAGGAGTAGCAGACATTACCAGTGCACTTATCGGAAGTGGAACCACTAAAACATCAAAAGATGCTTTTAATGAAGAAGTTGATTTCTTAGGCGCAAATATAGATTTTGATGCAAATGGAGCTTCTGCTAGCGGATTGTCCAAGTACTCTGAAAGAATACTAGAATTAATGGCTGATGGAGCATTAAATACCGTGTTTACCAAGAACGAATTTGATAAAATACAGGCAAAGCTTTTAGAAGGAATCAAAACACAAGAGAAAAGTGTCGCTGCAGTTGCAGGAAGAGTTGAAGATGTTTTAGCTTTTGGGGTAAACCATCCCTCAGGAGAATTTCTAAGTGCAGAAAGTATTAACAAAGTTACTTTACAGGACGCCGTTACAAACTACAAAACTAATTTCGTTCCCGGAAATGCCTACTTAGTTGTGGTAGGAGATGTCAATACCAAAGAAGTAAAAAAATTAGTTACGAAACTTTTTGGCTCTTGGGCCAAAGGAATCGCTCCGCAGATCACATATCCTGATCCTAAAAATGTGCAACAAACTCAGATTGATTTTGTAGATATGCCAAATGCGGTTCAGTCTGAAATCTCAGTCGTAAATACAGTTAACTTAAAGATTACTGACAAACAATATTTTGCTGCTATCCTAGCGAATCAGATTCTTGGAGGAGGAGGAGAAGCTCGATTATTTTTAAACTTACGTGAAAAACACGGCTGGACCTACGGTGCTTATTCTAATATAGGATTTGGTAAATATGTAGAGAAATTTCGTTCTTCAACCTCAGTACGAAATGCAGTAACAGATAGTTCCGTAGTTGAAATTTTAAGCGAATTAAAAAAAATCAGAACAGAATTAGTTTCTGCTGATGATTTAAAAAATGCGAAAGCCAAATACATAGGTAACTTTGTAATGCAAATTCAAAAACCAACTACAGTAGCGCGTTATGCTTTAAATACTGAAACACAAAACCTACCTGCTGATTTCTACGAAAACTATATTAAAAATATAAATGCAGTAACAGTAGAAGACATTAAAAGCGTAGCTAATAGATTTTTCTTAGCTGACAATGTAAGAGTATTAGTTGTGGGTAAAGGATCTGAAGTGGCTCCCGCATTAGAAAAGCTAAAAATACCGATGTTTTACTTTGATAAATATGGAACGCCAATTGAAAAGCCAGTTTTCAAAAAAGACCTACCGGCAGGCGTAACTATTAAAAGCGTCTTAGATAACTACATTGTCGCCATCGGTGGAGAAAAAGCGGTGAAAGCCGTAAAAACAATCGCTATGGTAGGTTCAACAGTAATACCTCAAGCGCCATCGCCTTTAACTTTTACTTCAAAAGCAGATGCAAAAGGTAAATTAAATGTCGAGATAGCAATGGGAACTATGAGCATGATGAAGCAAGTAGTTAATGAAACTGGTGCATATGTGCTACAGCAAGGGCAACGAAAAGACTTTGAAGGAGCTGAACTAGCTGAAATGAAAGATAGTGCCATCCTATTTGATGAATTACTACTGGCTAAAAAAGAGGGCGTAACGCTTACTGGTATCGAAACCATTAACGGTAAAGATACTTATGCCATTAAAGACGGTAAAACAACATTCTATTATGATGTAACTACAGGTTTAAAGCTGGCAGACGCTAAAACAATGGAGCAAGCAGGCAAATCTATGACCCAAGTAACTAATTTTGGTGATTACAGAGAAGTTAAAGGAGTGAAAGTCCCTTTTAACATCATTCAAAACGTAGGCTTTGAATTAGACATTAAAATGTCTGAGGTAAAAATCAACGAAGGAGTTACGGATGCTGACTTTAAATAATTAAATCCTAGCATAATAAACAAAGGCTGTCTTTTTAGGCAGCCTTTGTTATTATATTAAGAGTATATATGGCAAAGCCATTCTATTTAATTAATAACTGTTTTATTTTTCTTAGCAGATAAATACACTCCGATCAAAATTATAAAAGCGCCTATAAACTGCACCGAAGTCAGCATTTCATTATCCAACAATCCCCAGAAAAAAGCCACTACCGGAATCAAATAAGTCACTGAAGTTGCAAAAACAGGTGAAGACATCTGTATCAGCTTGAAGAAAACAATATTAGCTATCCCCGTGCCTACAATTCCTAAAATCATAATAAACACAACTGAATGCTGTACTTTTTCAACCTGTATCACTTCAGAAAAACCAGTGAAGTATAATATCGCTAAAGAAGGAAATAGCAACACAAGAAAATTACCGGTTGTGATGCTAACTGGACTCAAGTCTGATAAGAACTTCTTGATTAAGTTTACATTTACGGCATAACAAATCGAGGCGATAATGACTAAAATAGCGTAATAGTAATTCTGATTCGGATGATTCATTGCCCCATTAAAAACTAAAAGTAAACTTCCCAAAAGTCCAATTACAACACCCCAAACCTGTCTTCTTTCAAAACCAACGCCAAAAACTAATGCACCTAAAACCAAAGTGTTTAGCGGCGTCAAGGAATTTAGTATCGATGTTACAGAACTGTCAATTTCAGTTTGCGCTATAGCGAAAAGAAAAGCGGGGATAAAAGTCCCAAACATCGAAGTCATCGCAATAAACTTCCATTTTTCTTTTGGAATCTTTGATAAACTTCTGAAACCAATTAGTAATAAGAAAATAGCAGCAAAAATAATCCGTAAGGAACCGACTTGCAGGGCTGATAATCCCATCAATCCCTTTTTAATTAGAATAAATGAACTCCCCCAGATCAAGGCAAGTCCTACTAAATATATCCATTTCAATTGCTTCGATTCCATACCTGCTAGTTTATTCCAAAATTGTAATAAATTTATGAATTAGCGCTGCTTTTTTTAAGTAATTTTATTCAGATTAAAAAAACACCTGAAGTACTACAAATCATATAATTACGGATTTTATAAAACAAATCACTACCATAGCTTTTAACTAGTAATTTATTGGCAAGCAAATAAAACTAAGGAGGAAATCTCAAAAGCAACCACAAAAATGAAAACACAAGGCTCAAAAGCCAAAAAATAATTTACTGCCGAACACCTGTAAACGAATACTTTTTCAATCGAAAAAATGACTTATCCAATAAGCAGCTCTAAAACAGTTAAGGAAGGGTTGACCGTTCTTGATAGTGTACAAAATCTGGAAGGTAATATTTTTTTATAAAGCCACACAAAATACTAAAAGTATAAAGAAAGTGATTTAAGCAGAAGTAAGGACAAGCATAACTCTAGATATGAAATCCTAAATAAAATACTTTTTTAGGAAAGATAAGTGCAGGCAAAACTGTTTGATGACGCTTAATCATTATGTTTTGTAAAACTAAAACACCAATTAGTATTCTTAACACCTAATAATAAAAAACAACCTTAATCTTAAGATGAATAGATTTCCACACTAACTATGATACGGTTTAAAATTACTTCCATTTTAAAGTCTCCATCAAACGCTGCATGTCATTTTTAATGTAACTGGCCGCAGGCATAATAGAATCAAAATTGGGCTTTGCATAAAAATAAACGGAACCGGTAACGAAATGCTTCGTACTATCAGTTGCATAGAATTGCGAG
>JBLIKD010000039.1:0-15549 GCA_047636275.1 Flavobacterium sp.
TTATTCAACTGGGCGGCTAGAAAAACGTCTGGGGTAGAACTCAACGACTTCAATTGCGGATTAAAGGCTTATAAAAATATAGTAGTTAAAAACATTGAAGTTTCTGGTGAAATGCACCGATACATTCCTGTTTTAGCAAAAAATGCCGGTTTTGGAAAAATAGGAGAAAAAGTGGTGCAACACCAAGCACGGAAATATGGGGAAACTAAATTTGGGATGGAACGTTTCATCAATGGATTCCTGGATCTAATTACCATCTGGTTTCTTTCACGGTTTGGAAAAAGACCAATGCATTTATTTGGCGCTATGGGATCGCTAATGTTCATCATAGGTTTTTTACTAGCGGGCTACATTGGTGTTTCAAAACTATACCATATGTTTATGAACATGCGCTATAGCTTAGTCACTAATAACCCTTGGTTTTTTATTGCCTTAACCACCATGGTCATCGGTACTCAGTTATTTTTGGCTGGTTTTCTTGGCGAAATCATTTTACGAACAAAGAGCAACGAAGAACGTTATAAAATTTCAAGTGAGGTTAATTTATAATATGCCCTAGCCCTGATAGTAGTGAAAATCCTTTTATGCTGGGGTTCAGCATAAAAGATTGTAACGGATAGCAGGATTAGCTCCTAAATTTGAACTAAAAAAAATTAAAAACATATAAAAATGGAAATTAAACAAAACATTTTAGACGCAGTGAACGAATGGTTAACTCCAACATTTGACGCAACGACGCAGGACGCTGTCAAAGAATTGCTAGCCGGCTCCCCTAAAGAACTAGAAGAAAGTTTCTATAAAGACCTTGAATTTGGAACTGGCGGAATGCGCGGTGTGATGGGCGTTGGAAACAATCGAATCAATAAGTATACCCTAGGAAAGAGTACGCAAGGACTTTCTGATTATTTGCATAAAACCTTTCCTAACCAACCTTTGAAAGCTGCCATCGCTTATGATTGTCGTCACAACAGTGATACTTTAGCAAAATTAGTTGCTGATGTATTTTCCGCTAACGGCATAGAGGTGTATTTATTCTCCGAATTAAGACCTACACCAGAATTATCATTTGCCGTTAAGCATTTAGGATGTCAATGCGGAATTGTACTTACTGCATCACACAATCCCCCCGAATACAACGGTTACAAAGTATACTGGCAAGATGGCGGACAAATTGTCCCTCCAGAAGATGAAGCTATTATAAATACTATCGAAAAACTGAACTTCAATCAAATTAAGTTTGAAGCCAATGAAGATCTAATCCATTATATTGGCGCAGAAGTAGACGCCGCTTTCATAGCATCCTCTATTAAAAACGCAAGTTTCAATACTCCCGCTGAAGCGAAAGAAAACCTAAATGTAGTTTTTACCTCATTACATGGGACTTCCATCACCCTAGTTCCGGATACTTTATCTAAAGCTGGATATACTAATGTTCATATCGTTCCTGAACAAGCTGTTCCGAACGGCGATTTCCCAACCGTGAAATCTCCAAATCCCGAAGAACCCGAAGCCTTAGCAATGGCATTAGCTTTAGCTGATAAAACAAATGCAGATATAGTTATTGGAACCGATCCTGATTGCGACCGTTTAGGTATTGCCGTTCGCAATAATGAGGGCCAAATGACTTTGTTAAATGGCAATCAAACCATGATTTTGATGACTGATTTTTTATTAGAAAAATGGAAAAAAGCAGATAAAATAAATGGAAATCAATTTGTAGGTTCAACAATTGTTTCCACTCCGATGATGATGGAATTAGCGACGAGCTACGGCGTAGAATGCAAAGTTGGCTTGACTGGATTTAAATGGATCGCAAAAATGATCAAAGACTTTCCTGCGCAAGAGTTCATTGGTGGTGGTGAAGAAAGCTTTGGATATATGGTAGGAGATGCAGTACGAGATAAAGATGCTGTTGCCGCTACCCTATTGATTTGTGAAGTAGCTGCACAAGCCAAAGCGAAAGGAAGTACCGTTTACAAAGAGTTACAGCAGTTGTATATAGAACATGGATTTTATAAAGAGTATTTAGTTTCTATTACTAAAAAAGGAATAGAAGGATTGGAAGAAATAAATCGAATGATGATTGACTTACGTGAAAATCCATTAAAGGAAATCAACGGACAAAGAGTAATAATCGTTGAAGATTATCAATCTTCTATGGCTAAAAACTTATTAGACAACTCAGAAATCAAAATGGACATTCCAAAATCGAATGTATTAATATACTATACCGAAGACGGATCAAAAATTTGTGCAAGACCAAGCGGAACGGAGCCAAAAATAAAATTCTACATCAGCGTCAACACCATTTTAGATGATGTTGAAGATTTCAAGGAAGTCGAAGCTGTTTTAGATCAAAAAATTAAAAATATTATTACCGCAATGCAATTGACCTAATGGATAAAAGCTTAATAAAATTACTTCCTTATACAAAACCATATAAGTCACATATCATATGGAATGTGGTATTCAATGTATTGTATGCATTGTTTAGCACTATCTCTATGCTTACCCTCCTTCCTGTACTTGAAGTACTTTTTGGAAAAACAAGAGCTGTCTTAACTAAGCCAACGTATACCGGGATAGGAGATATAAAACAGTTTGGTACTGACTACATGTATTATCAAATTTCAACACTGACAAAGGACAATAGCATCCAAGTTGCGTTATTGTTTGTTGTTTTGATGGTAATTACTACTTTTTTACTAAAAAATATATTCAATTATTTAGCTTCGCACCATATTATGTATCTCAAGAATGGTGTCTTACGCGATTTAAGAAAGTCAATGTATAATAAAATAATAGAACTACCAATATCTTACTATTCTGAAAAACGAAAAGGAGATATCATGGCACGTATGCTTGGGGATGTAAACGAAGTGCAGAACTCCTTTTTCTCCATTTTAGAACTAGTTATAAAGGAACCACTTACTATTATTTTTGCACTAGGTACCATGTTTATTATCAGTACAAAACTGACTTTATTCGTTTTAATTTTCATGCCTCTTTCGGGATGGATCATTTCGAAATTAGCCAAGAACTTAAGAGCTAAGTCATTAGAAGCTCAAAAAGAAAGTGGTCAATTAATCTCTATTGTCGATGAGACATTAGGGGGATTAAAAGTAATTAAAAGTTATAATGCGGAACCGAATTTTAAAAGTAGATTTAATGATTCAGTAACTCGATTGTTAAATTTAACGAACAGCATAGGAAGTCGAAATAACTTAGCAACGCCGCTAAGTGAATTCCTGGGGATAACAACCATAGCCGTTTTACTATTTTATGGTGGTAATCTAGTTCTAGTAGAAAAAACTTTAGACGGATCTGCTTTTATTGTCTATCTGACATTAGCCTTTAATATTCTTACCCCAGCAAAAGCGATCTCTAAAGCCTCGTATTCCGTCAAAAATGGATTAGCAGCAGCGGATCGGGTTTTTGAAGTTTTGGAAGTCGAGAACGAAATCATATCCAAAGAAAATGCCATTATAAAAAATACTTTTGAATCCGATATCACAATCGAAAATATCAATTTCAAATACGAAGACGACTACGTCTTAAAAAACTTTTCATTTCAAGTTAAAAAAGGACAAACTATTGCACTGGTAGGACAGTCCGGAAGCGGAAAAAGTACTATCGCTAATTTACTGACCCGTTTTTACGATGTCAACGAAGGTACAATCAGTATCGATGGGACTAATATACAAGATATGAACCTGCAATCTCTTCGCGGTTTAATGGGATTAGTTACACAAGACAGTATATTATTTAATGACACTATAAAAGCAAATATTTCATTAGGTAAACCGGATGCTACAGAAGACGAAATTATCGTAGCTCTTAAAATTGCCAATGCCTATGAATTCGTAACTGAATTACCAAAAGGTATCCATACTAACATTGGAGACAGTGGTAATAAACTTTCTGGTGGTCAAAAACAAAGGCTTTCGATCGCTCGTGCTGTTTTGAAAAATCCTCCAATTATGATATTGGATGAGGCTACATCAGCATTGGATACGGAGAGTGAAAAGTTTGTACAAATAGCCCTTGAAAATATGATGCAAAACAGAACGTCCATCGTAATTGCGCATCGCCTCTCAACTATTCAAAAAGCAGATACTATTATAGTGATGCAAAAAGGAAAAATTGTAGAGCAAGGGAGTCACGATGAATTAATTGCTTTAAACGGAATGTACAATAAATTAGTAACGCTGCAGTCTTTTGAATAGCAAGAACTAATTTTTAATTCAAACTTTCCCAAGAAATGCAGTTTTTAAATCTTTAAACATAAAGAATGTACCTTAACAATCAAAACATAAAGCTCCCTGAAGATCCAGATACTGTTATTTGGAAGTATTTAGATTTGTCTAAATTTTTAGATTTGTTAATGTCAAAAAAACTTTTCATGTCGCGCTCTGATAAATTTGAGGATCAATATGAAGGCACATTTAGCGAACCTACCTTTGAAGAAATCAGAAAACTGTCTATCGATAATCCTGATTTTTTACAGTTTTACAAAACACACCGTGAACAAGTAGCAATTAGCAGTTGGCATATCAATGAATATGAATCATTTGCCATGTGGCAAATATTCACGCAAAACACAGAGGGACTAGCCATACAATCCACAATAGGCCGATTGCAAAATGCACTAGCTCCCGAAAATAATTACAAACAGTTTATTGGAGAGGTAAATTATATTGATTACAAAAAAGAATACATCCCTTTTGACGATATGTTTTTCCCGTTTTTATTCAAGAGAAAAAGCTTTCAATACGAGCGTGAAGTACGAATTATATCAGATGTGGCTGAAAGTAAGATTACTTTAAATGACGGTTTAAAAATTAATGTAGACATAAGTCAATTAATAGAAAAAATCTACATTCACCCGAAATCAGAAAACTGGTATAAAAACTTAGTCATCCAGCTGGTAAAACAACTTGGATTTGATTTTACTATTGAAAAATCAGATTTAGAGAGCGATATCCTGATTTAGCGTATTTGTTAATTACTACTATTCTATTAAATTGGTTCGTAGTTAGATACTTTCCATTCATTATTTGATAAATCAATGTAGTTGTAATGCACCACATCGTCTTTATCAAACTGCCCATTTTTATTAGTGTCTTCAACCGTTCTAAAATAAAGACGACTTTTAGAGTCTATCAAATTCCAATCAATCAACTCCTGAAGATCCATTGACACTTTTGTAAATCGCTTTCCGCTAATCTCGCTTAAATACAGCGATTTAATATCACTACTATCAAGTTTACCATCCCTATTCGTATCCGCATCAAACATGGTGTACACCATAATCTGTTTTTTAGCTCTATCAGAGACTGATTTTAAATAGGTTGCCGTTTGAATTAAGGCAGGTTTATCCGTTAATGGTCGTATTGAATCAGAATCAGTCTTTTGGAATTTTAAATTTTGTAAATAACCAGTAATCTCATTTTCTCCATAATTTGAAATCGTAAAACTCAAATCAATTACACTGGAAGAACCATATCGTGCCTTTGAGCCTCTTTCGTATACTCTCAAGTCTCCCACTGGATGAATCAAATAATCAGTCCCTTCCATCTGAATAGGCAAATCAGAAATAGCAACCTGGGTAGAGTCTACCTTAGAAATTCTTTTTCCTTTATTAATTGTATCATAAATAACTTTTGGCTTTTCCTCTTCTTTTTTACAACTAGCTAAAAGTAAAACAGTGCAACTCAATAAGGCTATAGATAAACGTTTCATAATGATGTGCTATTAAAATAAATTCAAATGTAATGAATTTTAAAAATGGTTCTAACATTTATACTTACTTTAAGTAATAAAACAAATGCTTGACTGAAAGTAATTATTAGTTCTTTTTACAACCTGGCGCTCAACTTAACATTAAAAACACGCGTTGTCATATAATTTGGAATTGCATATTCATTTTTAGAATAAGCATCTCGCACCCAGGTATTCGTTATCGCATTTTGATTATTAAACAGATTGAAAATTTCCAACCCTATGGCAAGTTCTTTGAAATTCCCTAACCAATTTGTTTTTGGCTCCCCTACGGAATTATCCAACAGCACTTTTGAAAACCCGACATCCACTCTACGATAATCATTTAATCGGTTTTGATACAAATAAGGATCTGCATAGGAAGGAGAACCTCCGGGTAATCCTGTGTTATAGACTAAATTTAAATATATTTTCACACTGGGAATATTAGGCATGTAATCTTGAAATAAAAGTCCAAATTTTAATCTCTGATCTGTCGGCCTGGATATATAACCCTTATTATCACTATTTTCCTCTGTTTTAAGATAACCAAAACTAAACCAAGATTCTGTTCCCGGAACAAACTCTCCATTCAACCTAAAATCAAGTCCTTGCGCATAGCCTTTGGCTACATTAGACGCTGAATAGCGTATTCTGACATTATCAATCGTATAGGTATTCACATCTGTAAGAGACTTATAATACAACTCCGAAACTAGCTTAAAGGGTCGATCCCAAATTTTAAAACTATAATCGTTGCTTAGTACAAAATGTACGGATTGTTGTGCTCTTACATTGGGCTGTACCACTCCTGCAGCATCTCTAAGTTCTCTGTAGAATGGCGGCTGGTGGTATAAACCTCCTGAAACCCTGAAGACCATATCCTTTTCCCAATCCGGTTTTATCGCAAATTGCGCTCTAGGACTAAAGGTAGTCTGGGCAGACCCATTTAAATCTCCCCCTGTTACCTCCCAATTATGGATGCGCACTCCCGCATTGTACCATACTTCACTGCTACCTATCTTATCTTTCCTACTCCACTGCCCATAACCGGAGAATCTATTGATTGTATTGAAGTTAATGGCACGAACATTCTGATACGGAAGCAATGGGCCGGTATAAGGCGAATAGGGCTGATCGTTTTTAGGCAAATTAACGATTGGAGGATTTATTGAAAACCCTGCAGAATCAATCACTTCCCATTCCACGACTCTATCGCGGATCGATTCACGGGTGTACTTAACTCCCCATTCTAATTGATTCTTTCTCCAATCATGAAACCCCTTTATTTCAGTATTTACGATCAATGCATCCAAATCATTCCGAGCGTGATTGAGTTGCGTGCCAATGCCTCTAGTATAGGCGACGTCGCCATAGGTTTCTGAGCCAAGATTAGAATCCACTTCACCTAAACGGTATTGAGCGAAAATATCAAAATGTTCTTGTTCTAAAGTATGAAAAACCGAACCAATAAATTTTAATGTAAAAGCATTCGTCGCTTTAAAGGTTGTTTTCAGAGCTCCAAAATAAGTATCGTATTTATCTTTTTCTTGCCCTTCATAATAAACAGTAAGCGCCATTGGGTTGTCTAAAGTACCAAATTTAGTTTGTCGCGTTAAGGGTTGGTATTGGTATTTATTTTGTGATATGTTCCCCAAAAAACTCCATTGCCACTTTGGCGAAGCCTGATAATTTATGTTTGTTTGCACATCTACAAATGCAGGCGTAAAGTTAGTTTGCGTGTCCTGACTATTAACTAGCAGACTATTATTTCTATAGCGAACGCCCGTAATTCCCGTCCACTTTTTATTTTTCGAAACTGCATCTACTGATAGGCTTCCGCCAAGTAAACTCGCTTCGAATGTCGCTCCAAATTGCACAGGCTTCCGGTAGGTAATATCCAATACAGAAGACAACTTATCTCCATATTTTGCTTGAAAACCACCCGCAGAAAACTCCACATTTTGAACCAAGTCAGTATTAGTGAAGCTTAGCCCTTCCTGTTGACCGGAACGAATCAAAAAAGGACGGTAAATTTCGATTTCATCGACATAAACCAAATTCTCATCATAATTCCCGCCCCGTACCGCATATTGCGTACTGAGTTCATTATTAGAGTTTACGCCTGGTAGTGTTTTTAAAATATTTTCGATCCCAGCGTTGGCGCCAGGAATCATTCGAATAACCTCCGGTGCAATAGTGGTAATGCCTTGAACTTGTTTCTTGCTGTTCGTAGTGACTATTATTTCACCCATTTGTTCTTCTTGATCATTCATAATCAGGTTGAACTCATAATCTTCATCTACTGTTAACGTAAGAAAGACTGTTACCCTTTTTAAAGAAACATGGGTAAAGACAAGGGTTACCTTTTGGTTAACGGGAACTCTAACAAGATAAAAACCATTTTCATTAGACTGCGTGCTGTTTCCTGCTGCCGCAATATTTACATTCTGTATCGGTTGATTATTTTTATCAAGAATAACTCCCTTTACTCGTGCAGACTGAGCAAGTGAAGGTAGGCTGACCCATAAAACAATAAAAATAAAGATTATTTTGTTGACACTCAAGAGGTATATCTATTATTATTTTTGACTTCGAAAAAATTGACTTTCAAAGATAGTAGAATTTCCTACATTATCTATTACAATCACTTTTAAATCATTAGCTCCTTCTGCCACTATACCGTCACTAAAATTATGAGTGATTTTTCGCGTTTTAGTATCATATTCAAATAAAATCCAGTTCCCATTCAAATACCCGTCATAGCTCTTTATTCCTGAACCACTATCATTAATGGCGAGTTGAATTGTTTTTTGTGTACTCAGCCATCTGCCTTCAATGGATTTACCAATAGAAACTGTTGGAGCAGTAGTATCTATTGCTAAAGCATATTTACCCAATGACCTTACTTTAGCGGTGAATACATTATCCTTCCTATAAGTTGTATTATAGCCTACCCTCCCATTTTTACTAATATCTCCAATAAATACTTTTTCCACTTGACTATCCGTATATTTATTGTCCTCTATGGTAATTGTAAAGCTGGAGTGAACCGGCGTTGTCTCATCATGAAGATATAAAGTATCGTCTTTAACATCAAAATTCATATCAAAATCCTCATAAAAGGTACCCTCAGGAAAGAAAACGGAAATCTTGTTTTTAGCAAAACTATTATCTTTATTCATCTTAACAAAATAACTCGATACTGTAGGCTCCTTATCAATAATGGGGGCCGATGCGTCATAACTAATCGGAATAGAAACTATAGTCGTATTTCCCATAAAATCTGAAACTTCAATGCGATAAACAGAAGTTAGGTTAGGAACAACGGTAACGACACCTTTAGATTCATCTGTCTTAATAAAACTCAAATTATAAGGATTAGCCATAAATAGCTTTTGTACCCTTTGTGACGTCGTTTTATATCTTTTATAATCGATTAACGCATTTATATATCGCATGTCATCGAAAGAATAGGTATCCAATTGATAACCAAAATTAGGCTTTCCATTCAAATAGGTTTGTAACTTATAAATCCCATTTCGATTACCCGAATCATCATCATAATCGACTGCTGTTATTCCAAATCCTATTTTACCATTCGAAACCACTTTATTTGCGAGATAGCTCCCGTCTTTTTGCAAAGATAAATTCAATAACAAGGGGCGTTTGGATTGATTTACTGAAGTTTTACTATCAACCGGATAAACATAAACAGCAGAAACAGCAGGCTTTTTAGTGTCTTTGATTTCTTTATCAAAACCGAAAAGCATAGGATTAATAATTTTTTCTGTCTTACTATCTCGAAATTCAAAATGCAAATGAGGCCCTTCTGAAGACCCTGTATTTCCCGATAGTCCAATAGTTTGTCCTTTTTTAACAACCAACTCATTGGGTTTTAAAAACATTTCTATCTCAAATAACCTTTCCTTATAATGAGTCGTTTGAATATAGCTTTCAATAGCATCAGTCCCTTTTTGCAGATGACAGTATACAGACGTATAGCCATTTGGATGTGTTATATAAAACGCTTTACCATTTCCGAAAGGAGAGATCTTTATTCTAGAAACATAACCATCAGCCACAGCGTGCACGGCCAAACCTTCTCGCTGCACCGTTTTAAGATCAAAACCCGAATGAAAATGATTGGGCCTTAGTTCTCCAAAATTGCCTGACAATCGCATAGGCGTTTCAAGTGGAGGACTGAAGTAGTCCTTTGGATACTCTGTTTGAGCCAAAATAGTACTCGAACAAAACAATAAAACAATAAAAAGTCTCATGGATACATTTTTTGCTAAGATAAAAAAAGTAATTTATTACTGTTATCTAAAAATAGTAGATTATTTAAATACTTGTATTATAGCGATTTAAATATTTTATAATAAAAAAACAAATAATTTATTGTAATAATAAAAACTAATACTAAATTTGTGATATTAAGTAATGAATAGGATAAATCAATGAGTGCAATCGCAGAAATAATTGATACTCTCGAAAATAAGTTTGAAAAACTGATTCTAAAAACAAAGCGTTTAGATCAAAACAATCAAGAATTAAAAGTCGAGCTAACAAAGTCTGCCTACATCATACAAACTCAGTCAGATGAGATTGAAGCGTTAAAATCGCAATATGACACACTAAAGATTGCCAATTCTCTACTAGGTAGTGACGATAATAAAAGAGATACGAAGCTTAAAATAAATTCATTAATCCGGGAAATTGATTACTGTATAGCACAGCTATCTGATTAGTAAAAAACATGGACGATAAGCTTAAAATTAAAATATCAATCGCAGACAGAGTTTATCCGTTAACGGTAGACCTCTCCCAAGAAGAAGGACTCAGAACCGCTTCAAAAAAAATTGATACAATGATGAAGCAATTTGAAGAAAACTATGCTGTACGTGATAAACAAGATGTTTTAGCCATGTGTGCCTTACAATTCGCTTCACAAGCAGAACAAAAACAAATTGATAATGCTATCAATGGTGAAGAAACCATGGAAAGAATTAAAAAAATCAATGCGCTTTTAGATCAATATCTCGACAATTAAACGTTCTTTACAGCAACTAAGATACTGCCTACATTAGTTCACATTTGGTAAACTCAACACTAATAATTTAGAATGAGCAAATCATCGCTACTAGAGCATGCCACGCCCCGGCGAGGAAACTTGAACAGTGAGTTAGCTCAAAACTTGTCAATTTCGAGTTTATTCAGACAACATAATGTAGGCTTTTTTTATATATAAATTTTAACAAACATGGACATAGTAACGATCGTTATTTCAGGAATTATAGGTATTGTAGCGGGTTTTGGAATCGCTAAAATTATAGAAAAAAGCAATATTTCTAATCTTATAAAGAACGCAAAAAAAGAAGCTGCATCAGTTTTAAAAGACGCCAATCTTGAAGCTGAAAACATAAAAAAAGATAAAATACTTCAGGCAAAAGAAAAATTCATAGAGCTAAAGTCAGAACACGAACAAGTAATTTTAGCCAGAGACAAGAAAGTAGCTGAAGTTGAAAAAAGAACAAGAGACAAAGAATCCCAAGTTTCAAATGAATTATCGAAGGCTAAGAAAGTCAACGACGATTTTGAAACAAAAACTGGTGAATATACAGCTAAGATCGAAGTTTTAGACAAACGCCAAATAGAAGTTGACAAACTACACAGAAGTCAACTACAACAATTAGAAGTGATTTCTGGCTTATCTGCTGAAGAAGCTAAAGACCAATTAGTAGAAGGATTGAAAGCAGAAGCGAAGACAAAAGCCATGTCTCATATCCAAGATACGATTGAAGAAGCTAAGTTAACGGCACAACAAGAAGCTAAAAAAATCATCATCAATACTATTCAAAGAGTTGGAACAGAAGAAGCAGTAGAAAACTGTGTATCTGTATTCAATATAGAGTCTGACGATGTTAAAGGTAGAATCATCGGGCGCGAAGGACGCAACATTAGAGCACTTGAAGCTGCAACAGGCGTTGAAATCATTGTAGACGATACACCTGAAGCAATCATCTTATCTTGCTTTGACCCTGTACGTAGAGAAATTGCCCGTTTAGCGTTACACAAACTCGTAACAGATGGACGAATTCACCCTGCTCGTATTGAAGAGGTTGTTGCTAAAACAGCCAAACAAATTGACGATGAAATAATAGAAGTTGGAAAACGTACTGTTATCGATTTAGGTATTCATGGATTACATCCTGAATTAATAAAAGTAGTGGGACGTATGAAGTACCGTTCTTCTTACGGACAAAATTTATTACAACACTCCCGTGAAGTGTCTAAACTTTGTGGAATTATGGCAGCTGAATTAGGTCTTAATGTAAAATTAGCCAAAAGAGCGGGACTATTACACGATATTGGAAAAGTACCAGATGCAGAAAGCGACTTACCACACGCATTATTAGGTATGCAATGGGCTGAAAAATATGGTGAAAAAGAAGAAGTGTGTAATGCTATCGGAGCTCACCACGATGAAATAGAAATGAAATATTTATTATCCCCAATAATTCAAGTTTGTGATGCCATTTCAGGTGCAAGACCGGGTGCAAGAAGACAAATATTAGATTCTTATATTCAACGTCTAAAAGACTTAGAAGAAGTAGCTTATGGGTTCACAGGTGTTAAAAATGCGTACGCAATTCAGGCTGGTAGAGAACTTAGAGTTATCGTAGAAAGCGAAAAAGTATCTGATGACAATGCGGCTACGTTATCTTTTGAAATTTCACAAAAAATTCAAACAGAAATGACTTACCCTGGTCAGGTTAAAGTAACAGTAATTAGGGAGACAAGAGCAATTAACATTGCAAAATAACTGTTTCCTGGCCCATCCAAACGAGCGGAATAAAGAAAAAGACCAAGTGAATCATGATTCACTTGGTCTTTTTCTTTATCTTTTTGTTCCTATAAATATTCAGTAGTTTGTCAACATAGAGACAATCACGCGTTCTTTCGAGGATGAAAAGTATTAATCACTTCAGTTAAAAACTTCCTATCCAAATGCAAATATATCTCTGTGGTAGTAATCGACTCATGCCCCAACATTAATTGGATAGATCGTAAATCTGCCCCATTTTCAAGGAGATGTGTCGCAAACGAATGTCGGAAGGTGTGCGGACTAATTTTTTTATACAATTCTATTTTAACCGCTAGATCTTTGATAATCGTAAAAATCATCGCTCTTGTGAGTTGACTTCCTCTCCTATTCAGGAATAAAATATCACCATGCTCTTTCTTTACGTTCAGGTGAAGCCTAATGGTGCTTTTATAAATATGAATATACTTTTGAGCCAAACTTCCTATAGGAACAAAACGCTGCTTATTTCCTTTCCCAGTGATTTTAATAAAACCCTCCTCAAAGAACAAATCGGAGATTTTCAAAGATACTAATTCCGAGACCCGAAGACCACAACCGTATAAAGTTTCCAACATTGCGCGGTTGCGCTCACCTTCATTTGAGCTTAAGTCAACTGCCTTGATTAGCGTATCAATTTCATCAATAGATAAAGTGTCCGGTAGCTTTCTGCCGGTTTTAGGTGATTCAATCAGTTCTAAAGGATTATCAAGTCTCAGATCTTCAAAAATCAAATACCCAAAAAAACTCTTAAGCCCCGATATAATTCGCGCTTGGGAACGTGGATTGACCTCACTTGATACTGCATATATAAATTGCTGAATGACCTCTTCTCCAATCTTAATAGGGGAAACCTCAATTTTATTTTCACCGAGAAATAAACGCAAACGATCAATATCGAAAGAATAATTTTCTATCGTGTTTATTGATAGACCACGCTCGATTTTCAAATACGACTGATAACTTTTGATATGTGAATTCCAATTCATAGTACAAAGTAAAACCTTTTTTAGATACAAAAAGGCCTAAGTTATTACTATCACTTTAAAAGCTATTATTCAATCAAATTTAAATACTACTATCATCCGCTGTCTTTAAATAATCCACTTTTTTGTACTCCATATTATTTAAACTCGCTTTAGCTAGAAAAACTATAGCTACTCTTTCTTGCTTATATACAGTTATCACGATAAGAAACTCACTACAGCCACTAGACTATTTTTCATTTGATTGCACTATTTTACATTTAAAACGGATAAAGCAATAGTCTGAAAAAATAACTTTGTGCATTAATAAATAGCATAGCCTGTCATCTATTTACGATTTATCACACCAGAAGATATACCTTTTGTTAACTAATAGCAAACCTTTGATTAACAATTGTTTATTGTCTTTTATTATAGTTTAAGTACTACTCTTATTGCCTATTCGCAATAGTTTTACAACCACATTCCGAATTTTCGGCGTAGTATTTGATTTATCGTTATTATTATAACAACAATAATTAACAAAAGTGAAACGCAATATTTATACTATTAAAGTGTTATTAATTGCAGCTTCAAATTAACAACTAATACTAAAATACAATTTTATGAAAAAAACAATCTTGGCTGTCATAGTTTTATTCTCTATGTCTGCCTCCGTTAAAGCACAATTAGTGAAATTTGGATTTAAAGGTGGATTAAATTATGCCAATTATTCAGGTTCAGATCTACAATTTGATGCACTAACAAGTTACCACGCAGGCTTAGTGGCCGAAATAAAGCTGGTGGACAGCTTCTCGATACAACCTGAATTATTGTATTCTACACAAGGCGCTACCTATAAAAATGCGCTAGAAGAATTTAGAAATGAATTAGGCTATTTAGCGCTTCCCGTTATGGCAAAGATTTATTTGAATAAATCAGTTAGCCTTGAATTAGGCCCTCAAGCTTCCTTTTTACTAAGTGAAAGAAATAATTTTGATGTAAAAGACGCAAATACGTTTGATTTTGCCGCTAACGCAGGTTTGGGTGTAAAAATTACAAAAAGTTTCTTTATTGAAGGTCGTTACAGTTTAGGATTAAGCGATGTTTCAACTAACGCACAAACTAGGAACTCAGTAGTTCAAGTTTCTGCTGGATTCTTGTTCTAAAAGAATAAAAAACTAATTTAGCTAAAACCGTTCTTTAATTAGAACGGTTTTTTTATTTTTACTAAAAAAACACATATGAAAATTTGTATTATCAACGGACCTAACTTAAATTTATTAGGAAAGAGAGAACCTACTGTTTATGGAAATCAGACTTTTGAAGATTACTTTTCTGGCTTAAAGCTAAAATTCCCAGCAATTGAATTCGTTTATTTCCAGAGTAATATTGAAGGGGAGCTAATCAATAAAATCCAAGAGTTTGGTTTTTCATATGACGGGATAATTCTGAATGCTGGCGCTTACACCCATACCTCCATAGGGATCGGTGATGCGGTAAAAGCTATAACTACCCCAGTGGTAGAAGTACACATTTCAAATACTTTTTCTCGTGAAAGCTTCAGACATCAATCCTATATTTCAGGGAATGCAAAAGGAGTTATTCTGGGTTTTGGTTTAAAGAGTTACGAGCTAGCGATTCAGTCCTTTTTATAATTTAAAAATATAAGTTAAGGCTAGAATTCAATATTGTGTTTAATTAAAAGTCTAAATCTCTTTGCCATAGATTTCACAAATTAACACACATTAATTCGTCACGTAGCTTTACAACTATTTTTAATAGTTGTGACAATATAGTATTAACGCTACTTAATAAGCTCTCAGCAAAATCTTTAACAAATAATTAATACGCGCTTTTCAAACTTCTTCTATTTTTGTGACAGAAAAAACTTTCATGAAAAAACACTACTTACTACTGCTTTTCTTAGTTTCATTTTTTAGCAATGCACAAATAAAC
>JBLIKD010000040.1:0-15364 GCA_047636275.1 Flavobacterium sp.
AATAGTCCCAAATGGAGAATTTAAAGCAAGATGTAGCGCCTCTTATTATACTACGTAAGGAACTGCATAAATACCCGGAAGTCTCTGGTAAAGAAGTAGGAACTGCAAAAATAATCACTTCTTTTCTGGAAAAATATCCAGCTGATGAAGTACTAACGAACATCGGGGAAACTGGAATTATCGCCATTTATAATGGTAAAAAACCAGGAAAGACCATCTTATTCCGATGTGAGCTAGATGCCTTACCTATTGATGAGATAAACACATTCGAACATCGTTCACTGACCAAGGGCGTTTCACATAAATGTGGCCATGATGGTCATATGGCTATTTTATGTGGCTTAGCAACAGAGTTGCATCGGCACAAGCCCGAGACAGGGAGAGTTATTCTATTATTCCAACCTGCTGAAGAAGATGGTAGTGGTGCGCAAAAAGTGTTTTCAGATACAAAATTTACTGCATTGAAACCAGACTATGTTTTTGCCTTGCATAATTTACCTGGATATCCAAAAAATCAGATTATAGTTAAAAATGATACTTTTACTTGCGCTGTGAATAGTATTATAATAAAATTAGAAGGGATAACCGCACATGCTGGAGAACCTGAAAAGGGGATCAATCCTGCGATGGCGATAGCATCAATTATTACCCAATTCAATACTTTTATTCAGGCTGACATTTTAAATGAAAATTATTGCCTGATTACTCCTATTTATACAAGCATGGGAAAAAAAGCCTACGGTGTTTCTGCGGGAGCAGGAGAAATTCATTTTACGGTAAGAAGTGATAGTAATGCGAAAATGAGAACTATAGAAACCACTTTAGAACATATAGCACATGCAGTAGCAGATGAATACCACTTGGAATGTAACATAAAATGGACACAAGGATTTCAAGCCAATGAAAATGATGAAACGGCAGTCCGTCTCATCAAAACAGCGGTAAAAGAAAACCAATTTAAGCTAATGGAAAAAGACAGCCCTTTTACTTGGGGAGAAGATTTCGGTTTATTTACCCAACACTATCCAGGTGCTATGTTTGGGCTAGGATCAGGAACAGATTCGCCAGCTTTACACAATCCTGACTACGATTTTCCAGACGCTATTATTACGACTGGAGTATCTATTTTTCACCACATAAGTAAACAGATTACAGATGCACACTAATTCAATAATAGAGCTTAATAATACCGCTTATCAAAAAAACCTCTCTTTTCTCCGAACCACTTTTGGAAAAAAAGTACAAATTTCATGTGTCGTAAAAGGAAATGCTTACGGCCACGGAGTTACAGAAATCGTTTCAATGGCGTACAACAACGGAATTACCCACTTCTCCGTATTTGATGTAGAAGAAGCGAAAATCGTTAAGGCAGAATTAGGTGATAACGCAACCATACTAGTCATGGGACTCGTTCAAGACGAAGACATGGAATGGGTGATTAATAATGATATAGAGTTTTTTGTTTTTGATAAGGGACGCTTGACTAAAGCAGCAAAAACAGCAAAAAAGACGCATAAAAAGGCAATTATACATATTGAGGTAGAGACAGGAATGAATCGTACCGGGTTTGAAAAAAACGAATTAAATACCGTAATCGCTTTTCTAAAAAAAGAAAAAGAACACGTTTTTCTTAAAGGTCTTTGTACTCATTATGCGGGTGCCGAAAGTATTGCCAACTATTATAGAGTTGATAAGCAGATTAAAAGATTCGAAGATATTTATCAATATCTTTGTAAGAATGAGCTGAAACCAGAAATAAGACATTCAGCCTGTTCAGCAGCGTCTATAATGTTTCCTGCAACGAGAATGGATATGGTTCGAGTAGGAATCATTCAATATGGTTTGTGGCCCAGCCCTGAAGTATTTGTTAATTTTTTGAGTACAAAAAAGAGTAAAATTGATCCTCTTCAAAGAGTTATTGCTTGGAAAAGCAAAATCATGAGTGTAAAAAATGTAAAAATTGGAGAGTTTATCGGATATGGAACTAGTTTCCTTGCGGAAAGAAAAATGAAAGTGGCCGCAATTCCCATTGGCTATTCCCACGGCTATAGCCGTTCCTTGAGCAACCAGGGAAGAGTTCTCATTAAGGGGCAACAGTGTATTGTTGTTGGATCTGTGAATATGAATATGATGACTGTTGATGTCACCAATCTTGAATCAGTGAAGAAAGACGATGAAGTAGTGCTGATTGGCTCTCAAAATGATATTTCAATATCAATCGCTTCTTTTAGTGATTATAGTAACCAACTGAATTATGAATTATTAACACGAATTTCTAAAACAATTCCACGTAAAATTATAGAATAATGGCCTTTATAAAACTATACAGAAAAAAGTTAGAGGAGAATTATACTTTCTTAAATAACATATTTGAATCCAGAAATATAAAATGGGGTGTCGTTACCAAAATTCTTTGCGGAAATGAAATATACTTAAAAGAGATTATCGCGCTGGGTGCGCGCGAAATGCATGATTCTCGCATCAGTAACTTAAAAAAAATAAAGGCGTTAGATCCTACTATACAAACCGCATACATTAAACCACCCGCAAAACGAAGTATTGAAAAAATTGTGCGCTATGCTGATGTCAGTTTTAATACTGAAATTGATACCATAAAAATGCTTTCCGCAGAAGCGCAAAAACAAAATAAAACCCATAAAATCATCATTATGATTGAGATGGGCGATTTGCGTGAAGGCGTGATGGGAGAAGAACTGATTGAATTTTATGGACATATTCTAAGTTTACCTAATATCGAAATTCGAGGTATTGGTACTAATCTTAATTGTCTGAGTGGAATCATGCCTACTCAAGACAAACTGATACAACTGAGTCTTTACAAACAATTAATTGAAGCTAAATTTAACATTGAAATACCTTGGGTTTCCGGAGGTACTTCTGTAGCAATACCGCTAATATTAAAAAATGCACGCCCAATGGCAGTGAATCATTTTAGAATTGGGGAAGCATTATTTTTTGCAAAAGATCTCTTCACAGGTGAAACAATTAAAGGAATGCATGATGATGTATTTAAATTATACTCGGAGATTATCGAAATTACTGAAAAACCCAATACTCCTAACGGTGAGTTAGGAGAAAGCGGAATTGGCAACACGTATGTGATGGACGATGATGCGGATTTAGGGGTGACTTCTTTACGCGCGATTCTAGATATCGGACTATTAGATATGCAGCCACAATATATTGAAGCAGATGATGCAGATATCACTGTAGTGGATGCCAGTTCTGATATGTTAGTCATTGATATTACAAGCTCAAAAAAGAATTATAAAATAGGAGATTTAGTGTCTTTTAAGATTCAATATATGGCAGCCTTGTATTTATTAAACTCCGAATATGTTGAAAAGACTATTGGTTAATAAAGAATTATAAAATAATAAAAGGGCAGATAAACGTTATTTATCTGCCCTTTTATTTTTATCGACTGTAACCACTCTCTAAAAAATAAATGTTAATTGTCAGATTATTCAACATTTAAACGCATTTATTCTATACTTTTAGTCAAAACTAACAAAGAACCTATGAAAAGAATAGTTGCCCTTATCTTTCTATTAATTTTTATACCAAAAATTAATGCTCAAGAATACTTTCCTAATAACGAAAGTGTCCAAAATAAAAACAATAATTTTACTGCTTTTACAAATGCCAAGATCTTTGTAAGTCCAACTCAAATAATCGAAAAAGGAACTTTGCTTATACAAAATGGGAAAGTTATAGCGGCTGGAACTTCAGTAAACATCCCAAAAAATACAATTACAGTCAATTTAGAAGGGAAATCTATTTATCCCTCATTTATCGATATGTATACTAGTTTTGGAATGGAGAAACCCAAGAAAACAGAAGGTTCACGACAAAGCCAGTCCTATGATACGAAACGAGAAGGCTATTACTGGAATGAACACATCCGTTCAGAAGTGAATGCTTATGACAATTTCAACTACGATCAACCTAAAGCCGAAGAATTATTGAAAGCTGGGTTTGGTGTAGTAGGCACGCATGTTCAAGACGGTATTGCTAGAGGTACTGGTTCCTTAATTGCTTTGAACAACAGCGATAAAACTAACCGATTACTAACTGCTAAAATTTCTAATCATTTCGGTTTTACGAGAAGTGTTACCTCAAACCAGGCATATCCTAGTTCATTAATGGGAATGATGGCATTACTAAGACAAGTAAATCATGATTTGAAATGGTATGAAAATGGAAATTCAGAAAATAAAGATTTGTCGTTAACTGCCTTGTCAGAGAATGAGAAGCTAGTACAAATATTTGCAACTGAAGACAAACTAAATAGCTTGCGAGCATCTAAGATAGCAAAAGAGTTTGGCTTGAATTATATCATGAAAGGAATAGGAAATGAATTTGAAAGAATTGAAGAAATCAAAAAAAGTAATGCTCAATTTATAATTCCAATAAATTTCCCTGCAGCCTATGATGTATCTGACCCCAATCAGGCCAACCAAATGGAATTAACAGATTTACGCTTTTGGAATCAAGCACCAAGCAATCTTAAAGTTTTAACAGATAACGGAATTGTTTTTGCACTAACTACTGACAAATTAAAAAAAACAGAAGATTTTAGAACAAACCTACTTAAAGCTATAAAGTACGGTTTTGACAAAACAAAAGCATTAGAAGCATTAACGACGGTACCTGCTGCACTGTTAGGCAAAAGCAATGAAATTGGAAGTTTAAAAAACGGAAGTTATGCCAACTTTATTATCACTTCCGGTGAGATATTCAATGAGGATACTAAAATCTATGAAAACTGGGTTCAAGGATCTAAGTATGTTGTAAATGACATAAATAGTAAAGACATTAGAGGAGAATATGATTTAACTATTGGAGATAAAGAGTACAAATGGAAAATTACCGGCAATATAGAGACTCCTAAATCTGAAGTTAATACCACAGATTCTAAAAAGTTATCCTCTAAACTTTCGGTTTCCAACAATTGGATTTCAAACGTGATAAAATCAAGCGATTCTACACAAACAACATTTACCCGATTAATAGGATATATAGAGGATATCAAAACGCTCTCTGGAAAAGCTATTTTATTTAATGGTAACGAAGTGAAATGGTCAGCCAATAAAACAGCGTTATTTGTCAAGCCAATAGATTCACTAAAGGTGCAAAAAAACAATACAGTAATGCCGACCACTTATCCGAATGTAGCTTTCGGTAATGCGAAGAAATTAACTGCGGAAACGTTACTATTTAAAAATGCTACGGTATGGACAAATGAGAAAGAAGGTATACTCGAAGAAACAGATGTTTTAGTGCAAAATGGTAAAATTTCTGCTATCGGTAAAAATATTTCAGAAGCTTCTGCAACAGTAATTGATGCAAAAGGAAAACATTTAACCAGTGGGATTATTGATGAGCATTCGCATATCGCTATTTCAAATGGTGTAAACGAAGGTGGACATAATTCAAGTGCTGAAGTGACTATACAAGATGTTGTCAATTCTGAAGATATTAATATCTATAGAGAACTTGCGGGTGGTGTTACTACCTCACAATTATTACATGGTTCTGCAAATCCTATCGGCGGACAATCCGCTATTGTCAAATGGAAATGGGGACAAGATGCAGATGAAATGCTTTATAAAAACCAACCTAAATTCATAAAATTTGCCTTGGGTGAAAATGTAAAGCAAGCGAACTGGGGCAATATGAACCCGACACGTTTTCCTCAAACTAGAATGGGTGTTGAGCAAGTATTTACAGATTATTTCCAACGTGCTAAGGAATATGATTTAGCATGGAAAAACTACAATTCGAAAAAAAGAAAAGGAAATGCCCCTAGAGTAGATTTAGATTTGCAAACAGTGGCTGAAATACTAAATAAAGAGCGTTTTATCAGTTGTCATTCTTATGTTCAGTCGGAAATATTGATGCTAATGAACGTGGCAGAGAAATTCAATTTCAGAGTTAATACCTTCACTCATATTCTGGAAGGGTACAAAGTAGCTGATAAGATGAAGGAACATGGTGTAGGTGCGTCCACTTTTGCAGACTGGTGGGCTTATAAATTTGAAGTGAATGATGCCATTCCCTACAATGGAGCTATAATGCATAACGCCGGAGTAGTGGTAGCCTACAATTCTGACGATGCTGAAATGTCAAGAAGATTAAATCACGAAGCAGCTAAAGCAGTAAAGTATGGTGATATTTCTGAAGAAGAAGCATGGAAGTTTGTGACTTTGAATCCAGCTAAACTTTTGCATATTGATGATAAAGTAGGAAGTATTAAAGTGGGTAAAGACGCCGATATAGTACTTTGGAACAACAATCCGTTGTCTATCTATGCCAAGGCAGAAAAAACCATTATTGAAGGAGTTATTTATTATGACGTGCAAAAAGATGAACTACAAAGGGTAGCAATCGCGAAAGAACGAAACGAGTTAATCGGTCAATTATTACAAGAGAAGAACAAAGGTGCGAATACGCAAGAACCAAAAAGAAAAGAGAAAACAGAATACCATTGTGATAGTGTAGAGCTTCTATAAATTGAGCATTAAGAATCACAATTATCTAAAAAATTACAGACAAATGAATAAACACATATATACACTAGTATTGGCATTAAGTTTATCGGTACTTGCAAATGCACAACAAACGCCTGCTCCAAAACAATCAAAGTCAATATTGATTCTAAATGCCAAAGCGCATATTGGTAATGGACAAGTTATTGACAATAGTGCTTTAGCCTTTAAAGATGGTAAAATCACGATGATTGCGGATGCTACAGTAATTAAAATAGACAAAAGTGCCTATGACATCACTATTGACGGCAGTGGCAAAGAAGTCTATCCTGGTTTCATCGCACCTAATTCCACATTAGGATTAGTAGAAATTGATGCTATCAAATCATCAGATGATGAAAATGAAATTGGCCAGATAAACCCAAATGTTAGGAGTATTATAGCTTACAATGCAGAATCCAAAGTTATTGAAACAGTTCGACCTAACGGTATTTTAATTGCTCAAATTACACCTCGTGGCGGCCGGATATCTGGTACATCATCCATAGTTCAATTGGACGCTTGGACTTGGGAAGATGCAATCATGAAAGAAAATGATGGTATTCACCTTAATTTTCCATCTAGCTATAAGAAAAGTGGATCCTGGTTTGAGCCAGGAACAATTGAAGAAAATAAAGAATACAAAAGTCAAGTGGATGAAATAATTACGTTTTTGACAAATGCAAAAGCATATCAGGTAGGTAATGTGAGCGCTAGAAACTTAATTTTTGAAGCAACTAAAGGATTATTTGATGGTTCTCAAACTTTATTTATAAATGCAAATGAAGAAAAACAAATCATTGATGCAGTTCAATTAGCTAAAAGTAATGGTATTAAAAAAATGGTAATTGTTGGTGGATACGAAGCATACAAGACTGCTGAACTGTTGCAAAAAAATAATATCGGTGTCCTTTTAAAGAGAGTACATGAAATGCCGGAACATGCGGATGACGATATCGATTTGCCGTACAAAGCGGCTAAATTACTAACAGATAAAGGAGTATTAGTAGGGTTAGAAAATAGCGGTGCAATGGAACGAATGAACACCAGAAATTTACCCTTTCTAGCAGGTACATGTGCTGCCTACGGACTCGACAAAGAGCAGGCTTTAAAATTAATAACTTCTAATACGGCAAAAATTTTAGGAATTGATGCGCAATGTGGTACACTTGAAATAGGAAAAGACGCCACTTTATTTCTTTCTGCAGGTGATGCGTTAGACATGAGAACTAATAAAATATCACATGCTTTTATTCAAGGTAGAATAATAAGTCTTGAAACACATCAATCTGTTTTAAATAAAAGATATAAAGAAAAATACAATCAAAACTAGTTAACGTACTACAACTTCGGTTTTACCAATAAAAACAGACAATTTACTTTAGCGTAATTTGTCTGTTTTTTTTTGTTCTTTGAAAAAAGAGAATTTAGAAACAATTAATTTTAGAAGACTTTAACAAATTCCTATTTTTGTTTACAGAATTAGAGATACCCATAAAAAAAAGGGTTAAAGTTGATTAAAACATAAAAGTGATCAGAATTACCCTATTATTATAAGGGCTATACGTTTATTTTATATTTTTGTCCAAATTTAATTCAAAACCAAATGAGAAAAATCGTTTTAAGTATACTATTGCTTTCCCTTTTGATAGTGACCTTATTTTCAACTTCTATTCTAACTGCGCATCCAGATCCAGTTAATGCTATTACATTCGACACGGGCGATACTTCTTGGATGATTGTCGCTACTGCGCTTGTGTTAATCATGACTCCCGGTTTAGGCTTCTTTTATGGCGGAATGGTCGGTAAAAAAAATGTCATCAGCACAATGTTACAAAGTTTCATGGCTATGATTATTGTAACGATACTATGGGTCGTAATTGGATTTGGTTTATCATTTGGCCCATCTATTGGCGGCATTATTGGTAATCCTTTACCTAATCTATTCTTTCAAAATGTCGGTCCAAATACTGCTTGGTCTTTAGCCCCAACTATACCGTTTCTTTTATTCGCTTTATTCCAAGCTAAATTCGCCATAATTACGCCCGCGTTGATTACTGGAGCCTTTGCTGAACGAATTCGTTTTTGGGCCTATATGCTATTCATGGTTCTATTTATTTTACTGATTTATGCCCCTTTGTGTCATATGACCTGGCATCCCGACGGATTATTTTTCAAGATGGGAGTACTGGATTTTGCCGGAGGTACAGTGGTACACATGAGCGCTGGTTGGGCGGCATTAGCTGGAGCAATGTTTTTAGGTAAAAGAAAAACTCAAAAGTCAAATCCTGCACGTATTACCTATGTATTGCTAGGAACAGGTTTATTGTGGTTTGGATGGTTTGGTTTCAATGCTGGTTCTGCATTAGGAGCAAATGGCATTGCAGTACAAGCGCTCGGGACAACAACTGTCGCTGCTGCTGCTGCTGGTATGGCTTGGGTATTTCTAGATAAAATCCTTGGACACAAACTCTCGGCGATGGGAGCTTGTATTGGTACTGTAGTAGGATTAGTAGCTATAACTCCCGCAGCCGGGTTCGTGAGTATACCACATGCTATATTCATTGGTATATTTAGTAGTATTGTAAGTAATCTTGTAGTAAGTAAGTTTCCAAAAGGAAAAATTGATGATGCCTTAGATGTATTTGCTTGCCACGGTGTTGGTGGTATGACTGGTATGTTATTGACGGGTGTTTTTGCATCAAAAACAGTAAATTCAGCAGTTTCAGATCAGGGACTTATATTTGGTGAAACTACCCTATTTATCAACCAACTCACAGCAATGATTATCGTATCCATATTTGCATTTTCGGCATCTTATTTCTTATTCTTTATCGTCAATAAGATTACGCCGTTACGAGTAAGCGAAGAGAAAGAAGAATTAGGTTTAGATATATCCCAGCACGGAGAATTCTTGTAATAGGATTTATAAAAAACTGAGCGTAAGGAAAACCTAATACCAAAAAAGTCCCAATCTAAATCTTAGATTGGGACTTTTTATTTTTATACCTGTCTACTCAAGTAAAATTTGAACTATTTTAAATTCTATCTATATCACACTAAATAATACCGATAGCATTTGTTCTCTGGTTTAATATGATTTAGTAAAGAATAATTCGTGCTATTCACCACAATAGAAGCATCTTATCAAAGTTACCCACCTATCTTGAAACGCTTCAGCGCGACAAAGTATGAGGTATAATTTATTAAAAAATACAACGGTTTTATTATTGGGTTACCTATTTTATACTACTCAATAAATCCAAATGGTATTATTTTTTGAAATTAGAAATCCCCGATTTCAACCACGTTCCATATTCTTCTATACTTACGTAGCTGATGGTTGGCTTGTCTTCATTTAAGCTATTCCCCTCTAAGTCCGTTAAAACATATAAAGGCTGCGTATTTGTCTTATATTTTGATATCATAAAATCAGTCCACTTATCCCCTACCGTCTCTATTTCAGAACCCGTTGTTTCCGAAATAAACTGTTCACTTTTAGGCAAGTCTCGTTTGTCATCGACGTACAATGATATAAGTACAACTTCATTATTTAAAATAGGTAGGATCATGGCATCAGACCAAACATTATTTTCCATTTTTCTACAATTTACGCAAGCATATCCAGTAAAATCAAGCATAATTGGTTTGTTAACTAGCTTGGCATAAGCCAATCCTTTCTCATAATCATCAAAAACCACTATTCCGTGGGGCCCACTTTTAGCACCTTCGGGTAGAATGACGCCCACAGCGCCACTTGCTGAACTACCTACACCGTTAGGACTTTCACTGTATTCCATTGTAGGAGGGAAAGCGCTTATGATTTTTAACGGTGCTCCCCACAGTCCCGGAATTAAATATATCGTGAATGTTAGCACTAGCAACCCAAACATTAAACGTCCTACGGATATATGTGTTAACGGACTATCATGCGGTAAGGTAATTTTACCAAATAAGTAAAAAGCTAATGTTCCAAAAATTGCAATCCAAATAGCTAAAAACACTTCTCTTTCCAGCAAATGCAATTGCAGCACTAAGTCGGCATTTGATAAGAACTTAAAGGCTAAAGCTAATTCCAAAAATCCTAAAACGACTTTTACTGTATTTAACCATCCGCCTGATTTTGGTAGAGAATTCAACCATCCCGGGAACATAGCGAAAAGCATAAAGGGTAAGGCTAATGCCAATGAAAAACCGAACATCCCAATGATGGGTGCAATTCCTCCTTTTGAAGCGGCTTCAACCAATAAAGTACCTACTATTGGACCAGTACAAGAAAAAGATACAATTGCAAGTGCCAATGCCATAAATAAAATTCCAATTACTCCTCCTCTATCTGCTTGGCTATCTACTTTGTTCGCCCAAGAATTAGGCAACATAATTTCAAATGCACCCAAGAATGAAGCCGCAAAAACAACTAATAAAACAAAGAAAATAATATTAAACCATACATTAGTCGATAAAGCATTTAATGCACCAGCACCAAAGATCCAAGTTACTAAAAACCCTAGAATAACGTAAATAACAATAATTGAAATTCCATACACAATCGCATTGCTGATTCCTTTTGCTTTTGTTTTACTTTGCTTAGTAAAAAAGCTTACGGTCATTGGTATCATCGGGAAAACACAAGGAGTGAGTAAGGCCGCAAATCCTGATAAAAAAGCAATAAAAAAGATTGACCACAATCCTCTTTGTGTGGCTGATTTAGGTGCTGCAACCACACCTTTTTCTGGTGTAGCAATTACACTATTATTTACTCCCAAGTTAGGTTCTGACGAATCTACTATTGCGGCCCCTGTTACACTATTAGGTAACGCATTTGCAATTCCTTTTTGCCCAGCAACTTCCACTACACCATTGGGTATTGAAAAAGTGAATTTTTTCTCTAGATTGATACAAACCTCTTTACAAACCTGATAATTCAACTCAACTTCAATTGTTGAAACCTTTGGATTAGTTACATAAACGATCTGTTGTATTTGCGCTTTACCTTGAAAAAAAGTTTCATTTACTTCAAAAATATCATTGTAAGCCGTTTTGGTCTTGCTTTCTTTAGCCTTACCTTCCAGTGTAAAATTACCTTTTTGATTTTTAAATATAACTTCTAATGGCAGTGGGCCACCGTCCGGAGTAAACTGCGAATACACATGCCAATCTTTTTCTATTATTCCGTCAAAAGTCAACACATAGGTATCCTCTGATGTTTTTTCTATTTTTGTTGTCCATTTTACAGGATCAAGGATTTGCGCATTAACATTGGCAAAAGCCAAGAAAGTGATTAAGACAACTACTATTTTTTTCATTATTCTAACTCTATTTTTAATATATTTTGCGTTTTGCTATCTACTCTAAATTGATCGCCTTGCCTAAGATTAACAACCCAAACAATTGCATTTCCTGACCATAAAATCCAGATATTTTCTTTTTCTAACAACGATAATTTATTGTCTTTAAAAAGCTTCCCTACCTTCTTAGTCTTGCCTTCCATACCAAGAGGTTGAAAACTATCCCCTTCCTTCCATCTGCGTAAAGCCAATGGAAATACTAATTTATTTTCATCGACAAAGATAGCCGTATTTGTAGGAACGTAAATATCATTTACTTTCGAAAAGGTAAGATTTAAGGGAATCTTAACGTCTTTTGTTCCTTCGTAGATAAAATATTCCAGGTTGTTTTTATCGTCTAAGTTAATTGGACTCAGTATCAATGTATCCCTATCTTTCAATAAGCGAAACTCAGCAGAAAAAACGTATTTTCCTGATTGACTTTCAACCAAATCATAAATATCATCCCAAGCAGAGAAACCAAATTCATGCAACCACTGGTATAAATAGGAATTATAATTTGGCAACTTTCTTAATTGATTTAAATCAAAATAGATTCCTTCCTCTTCTTGTCTTGCTACCTGCTGATACACCATGATCGATGCATCTTCCACCATAGCTCGTGATTCCTGTAAATAAGATTGTGTTTTTTGAAACGAAGGGATAAAATATGGATTTAGTTCTTTTAGCAGAGGAACTAAATCATGACGGATTTTATTACGCAAATATTTATCAGATGCATTGCTGCTATCTTCTCGCCATTGTATGCCATTTTCATGTGCATAATTTGCGATTTCTTCTCTTGAAAAAAGCAGTAAAGGGCGTATAATCTTATCATTCTGTGCAGGGATACCAACCAGCCCCTCTAAACCCGTTCCTCGACTGAGGTTGATGAGAAATGTTTCTATATTATCATCTGCATGATGAGCGGTTAGAATGTAATCAAATTTTTCTGTTTCTAAAAGCTCATAAAACCAGTTATAACGCAAATCACGAGCTGCCACTTGAGTCGAAAGCTTGTAGTCTTTGGCGAAAGCCTCAGTATCAAATTGAGTCAAAAAAAATGGAATAGCGTTAGCTTCAGCATAATCCTGAACAAAATGTTGATCGCCAAAACTCTCTAAGCCCCTCAATTGAAAGTTACAATGAGCCAAAGCAATTTCGTAGTTCAATTGCTTAAATAAATGGGCCATAACGATACTATCTAGACCACCACTGGTAGCCAGAAAAAGTTTTTTGTTTTCTAAAAAAGGGAAGCTTTGAGCAATGTGATTTTTAAGTCTATCTAGCATAATTCAAAAATAAAGATTAAAATTCAATATCGAATAATGAAATTCAATTATTGCAAAATCTCGTGCATAGCCTTTGCTTTGAGCAGACATTCTTCATATTCATTTTCTGCAGTTGACAAGGCTGTTATGGCGCTCCCTACAGAAAAAGATACATACTTATTTTCCTGATTGTATAGAACACTCCTAATGACTACGTTAAAATCAAAATCTCCATTTGGCGTAAAATAACCCACTGCCCCACTGTATAGTCCTCGTTTAGTTTCTTCCAAGTGGTCAATAATTTTCATAGCCGAAATTTTTGGCGCGCCTGTCATACTTCCCATAGGGTATGATTTTTTTATAGCTTCAACAGCACTATATTGCCAGTCCAACTTAGAGGTAACCGTAGAAATCATTTGATGTACTTGCATAAAAGAATAAATACCGCATAATTCTGTAACCTGAACGGATCCTTTTTGTGCAGTCTGAGATAAATCATTTCGGACCAAGTCCGTTATCATGATATTTTCAGAACGCTCCTTTGGATCTGCTGCTAGTCTATTCTTTGATTCTTCGTCTTTGATTGGATCCAAAAATCGTTTGGAAGTTCCTTTTATGGGTTGTGAAATAAGAACTTCTTCCTCTTTTTTCAAGTACCGCTCCGGTGATGCTGAAAGCAAAAATTGGCGGTTGTTTTTGAAAAAAACGGCAAATGGAGGTTGAGAAATTTCGTTGAGTTTAAGGAATTTATCTAGTGGGTCGATGATTGCATTTTCAGCATAAAATTCCATACAAAAATTAGCTTCATATAAATCTCCTTGCTGGATATGTTGTAGCATTTTAGAGACTTTTTCAAGGTACCTTTCTTTTGAAATTCTTTGTTTTATTTCAACGGATACTACTTGCGATCCATGATCTTCGCTTTGTAAATGAATCGCGTCGAGGTCTTCATCAATATCCTCCTCACACATCGTTAGATATTGAACTTCAAGCTCGTTCCCTCTTAATAAAAATATTTTTTTAGGTTGGAAAAAAAACAAATCTGGAAAATGCAAACCATCAAAATTATTCGATTGCAAATTCTCCACATCATTTTTCAAATCATACGACAAGTAACCAAAAAGCCAATCTTTTGTAGTTTGTTGGTATTGTTTTAAATCCTCAAAAGCATTATGATAATCTGTTTTTATCGACGTGAAAGCATCTACCGCAAGAATACAATCAAAACTTGAAGGCTGATGGGGATAATCATTACTATCCATAAAAATGACTTCACGAAACTGCTGTGACCAAATTAGAAGTTGTTTCTTAAACAATTTTGGATTTAGAATGGGAATCTGAATTGATGTTCTCAAAAAAATTTGTTTTAAAGTGCAAAATTACAATAAAAAAAAAGCTTTAATACGGCGAGATATCAAAAATCAATTCATTTTTTTCGTAAATTTATAAGAAGATGTTACTATAATAGTACTTAAAAAATTATAAAACGTTTTCTTTTCTGATTTAGGAGGTAATCAAAGGTGGAACATACCATCAAAATAAATGAGCAATACCGCATCAAAAAAAATTAACTTTTAACCAATAAAACCTAATATTATGAAAATTGTAACTATTATTATTCGGACTATACTTGGACTTTTATTTCTCTATACCTCTGTTAGTTATTTTTTACATTTAAGTCCCGAACCTGCATCAACAGGCGAGTTCAAAGCCTTCAAAGTTGGCTTAATAGCGTCAACGTATTTATTCCCATTGGCGAAAAGTATTGAATTTTTATGTGGTTTATCATTTGTGACTGGAAAATTTACAACATTATCGAATCTTGTCATTTTTCCTGTGACCCTAAATATCTTATTAATTAACTACTTTTTGACTCCAGAAAACCTTCCACTAGCCATTTTTGTATTCGTAGGTAATCTGTTCTTGATTTTCTCTCATTGGGAAAATTATAAAGGATTATTCAAAATAGATTAATTTTTTATGTAAAAAAAACTAACTCCAGATACAAATCGGTTTTGTTACTTAATGAATTCGTACTTTTATTTAGTACGTTGCACCCCTATTAAATTAGCTGTTTTAAAACTAATGTCTTATGCTATTTTCAAGTAGTCTGAGGTAACTTCTAACGAAATTGACTTTTCACGAAACAATATCAATAAATAGTTAAAGCTCCCTCCTGCAACTAGAGCATATTTATACTCTTTGTCAATAGCAG
>JBLIKD010000041.1:0-15359 GCA_047636275.1 Flavobacterium sp.
ATCCTGATTATGATAAAAATGGTTGGATTTACATTACCTATGCTTCCACGGAAGGCGGAGGAGAAGGTGGAAATACTAAACTCATACGAGCCAAACTAGAAAACGAAAGTCTCGTTCAAATAGAATCACTATACAAATGCGAAGGAAATACAACCAAGGGACAGCATTTTGGTTCCCGAATTGTATTTGACAATGAAGGTTATTTGTACTTCTCAGCAGGAGAACGTGGAGCAGAGTTTGTCAATCCACAAGACATCACTCGTGACAATGGGAAAATTTACCGCCTCCATGCGGATGGAAGAATTCCTGCAGACAATCCTTTTGTAGGTAAAACCGGTGCGAAAGAAGCCATTTATTCCTACGGTCACCGCAATCCACAAGGATTAGCCAAGAATCCAACTACAGGCGCTATTTGGGATCAAGAGCACGGACCGAAAGGCGGAGACGAAATCAACATCATAAAAAAAGGTGCTAATTATGGATGGCCTGTTGTGACCTATGGTATCGATTATGATGGCACGATCATTAGCGAGAAAACCCAAAAACCAGGAATTGAAGACCCCATCTACTATTGGGTTCCTTCTATCGCACCCTGTGGAATGACCTTTGTAACCAGCGATATATATCCCGCCTGGAAAGGGCACTTACTTGTGGGGTCTTTAAAATTCCAATATCTTGAATTAGTGAAGTTAGATGGAGATAAAATTATTGGTAGACAAAAAATTGCCACTGATATCGGTCGGGTACGCAATGTGGCGCAAGGTCCGGACGGTTTTGTTTATTTGGGGGTAGAAGGAAAGGGAATTCTAAAAATTATACCCAATTAAAGTACCTCTAGAAAAAGTCCATGTGATAGTCGTGGAATAATAGCTACAAATTAACCGATAGTAAAAATCATTTTTTAATCTGTGCATCTGTGGCAAAAAAAACGAAGCAGCACTTAACACAATTAAACCTAAAGAAATTAAAATGATAATCACAAAACTACACCTCGGAGTCGCATTGTTTGCATCCGCTTATTTATATTATTCAAATCCAAACACGAGTTCAACAATGAACTACCTTCCTATTTCCGAGATTCAACAAAAAACGCCCCTACAAAAAAGTATGGCTGACGGAAAAGAAATCTATGCTGACTTTTGCATACAATGCCATCAGGCAAACGGAAAAGGGGATGGCATTAATTTCCCCACCTTAGATGGATCCAATTGGCTTACCGAAAAAAGAACCCAAAGTATTCACGCGTTAAAGTTTGGATTGAATGGACCTATTGTGGTCAACGGTACGAAATTTAACAACGCCATGTCTGCGATGGGACTTAGTAATCAAGAAGTAGCTGATGTAATGAATTATATTATGAATTCCTGGAGCAATAAAAGTAAAAAAATAGTTACTACGGCTGAAGTGGCTTTGGTCAAAAAGTAAGTGTTTTATGGTAAGGTACCGCTCGGGGTAAAGTCAACATGATTTTAGTGAAATAGTAGCCACAGATTGTACTGATTTAAAGGATACAAACAGATTTTACTAAATCAGTAAATTTTGATCTGTGGTACTGTACTCTGCTAAAATCAACGTGCCAAATTTTATGATGGCAAAAAATCAAAGCAGCCCTTAATGAAATTAAACTCAGACCCCTCTCCTACTTAAAAGTTTACACAAACTTCAATTACTGTTATATTCAAAAAATAGTGATTATTTACCTTGTCAGCTTTAGTATCGAGTCACTGATTAAAAACTTATTTTTAAAACCTGTAAATCTGTGGTAAAAAAACAAAGCAGCTCATCTACTATTTAAAAAGGTAACTCAAACTAACCCCTCCATAATAATTCCTAGGATTTCCGGGGTAATACGCTCGCGGTTGTGCGTTTCCAAAACCTACCGCATTGGGTAAAATACTGGCCGCATACTGAGTGTTGCCTGCATTATTGATTCCCGTACTTAGTTCTGTTTTTAGCATTTTTAAAATCGTAAAAGTGTAGCTTGCTTTAATATCTAAAAGACTGTACGCTTCGGTGTATTTGGAATTTTGGTCATTCATTGGGATTTTGCCTACTTTACTAAAAGAAGTAGTAAGGCTAAAACCATTTGTGCTACTTGCATCCAGTCCTATATTCCATTGTGCATCGGGAACGCCCGTGAGTTCGTTTCCAGAATAATTATTATCCCGATCAATAAAGTCTTTAAATGTGAAGCGATTGACCGCAGCCGAAAAATAACTTGATAGTTGGAATTGACTCGTTTGTAACAGTTGATAATTCAGAATAAATTCCATCCCGATATGCGAACTCGCTCCCGCATTTATTCCGATGTATTGATCTTCGGCAGTTCGCCTAGCGACCAGTAAGTTTGTTATTTGAGTGCTGAATAAGGTCAGCTCCGTGTACAATTTGTCGTTTAAGCCATGCAACTTCAACCCCAATTCATAGTTCCACCCTATTTCAGGCTTTAGACTGGTATTAATCTCCCCCCCAGGAGTCAACGTTTCCGAAACTGTTGGTGTCGAAAACCCTTTACTAATGGACGCATAAATCGTCTTGTTTTTAGCAAGTCTATAGGAAAGTCCCGCTCGCGGTGACCATACTTCCCCAAAGGTATAAGCCAAGTCTGGAATTGTTTCCGCTGCTGCAAAAAGATCCCGCAAGGAATAGCGTGTAGTATTAAAAGCCAAACCCGTTTCTAAATGAAGTTTTTCAGACAACGAAAAATCTGCTTGTAAAAAATAATTTTGGTAGCTACTTTTCTGTTGCTTCTTACTGAATTGAGCTCCAGCAATACTCCCTTGATTGGGTTGCGAAGCATATAAATTTTTGAAAAGAGAAAAGGTATAATCGTCAAAAGCCATCTCCGTCCCCAAACTCGTTTCAAATGGGACGGACCAGAGTGTGTCTTTGTAATTCAAAGTGGAGCGAAAACCAATACTATTTGTTTTATCATCTAAAATATCAAAAGGTCTTGGCTCATAGGCGTTTTTAAAATTAGAAAAAACACTAGATTTAAAGCTCCATTTTGTGGACAATTGCTGGCGGTAACCAACTCCCATAATTAGTTTGTCATAGGATTCGTAGCCTTGAGCCTGAGACCAATTGCGTGCGGCTTTTTCAGGATAATTATTAAAATCATCCTCGTTAATAGAGCTAGGAATGAACGCTTTGAGCTGGGTATAAATACCTATAAATGATAACTCCCCATTGGCGTTTATCTTTTGTTGGCCTTGTAGCGTAAGTGATTTTCGATCATACGAGGAATTTTGGCGAAAGCCATCACTTTGCAGATGATTGTAATTGATGGAGCCTTTAGTAGAGGCTTCACCATAATTCCCAGAAAAACTTTGTTTCAAAAGTCCGAAGCTTCCATAGGTCGTGGTAGACCTAGTTTGGAATTCATCCATGGGAATCTCTCGAGCAAACAGATTAATAACGCCACCCAAACCAGAGCCAAAGCTAGTACTATTAGGTCCTTTGATGATTTCAATGCTACCGATAGTCTCCATATCAATATCTTCGATAGTGGAAGAACCTTCAGCAGTAGTTAAAGGAATCCCTTCATAATACGCTTTTATTTTTTGGGTACCATACTGAGCTCGGGAACCAATGCCACGAATGCTAATTCGGTTTGTATTTAAAGCGCCTTGTTGCATATACACGCCAGGAATTCTATTAAGTACTGAAGTCAGAATGACACCGTCACCTTTATTAAGCTCCGTTCTGTTAATAACCGCGATAGATGCAGCACTGTTTTGAAGGGTCGCAGTTGTAGGAGAGGCCATTATGGTTATGGCTTGAAGCGCCGTCGTGTCTTTATTGACTTGACTAAAAACTGTTCCAGTATGCACGAATACAAATAGGATTACGTAAAAAAAATAGAATTGTTTGTGCACCAACTTTGCTTTAAATAAAGATTTAAAAAAGGTATAAAGTTAAGGTATTCTATTTTGTTATCAAAAATCACTACCAAATAAAATTAGCCAAGATTGTTTCCCGGGATTAATACTTTTACTATAAAGCTTGTAGCTTATTTCTATTGTGCTTTTTAGATATATTGTTATTTTTAGGTATAGTATTATTTTTCACAAACTACTACAGGCATTGTCTCCAATACTATCCGTGAATTATATAAAAAATAAGACTTCAGAATACTTTAATAATGCGTTTGCCGTTCTTTTAAAACAATATCTTTGCAATAAACCCAAGATTTATTTTATGAAAAATTACGCACTTGCTCTTTTTATACCTTCGCTTTTCTTTTTTGTTTCCAGCTGCAACGATACCAAAGCTGCCGATGAAAAAAAAGAAGTAAAAAAAATAGCTGTTGTCGCCGTTGACACTGTGAAGAAAAAGGCAATCAATATAATCGACACTATTGACTATAACAAAAGAATGCTAGCTATAAGCAATAACGACACCACGGGAAGGTGGCCGGTAAAAATGGCTTATCCGTTACCAGGCGCATTATTACCCTATAATAGAATCATCGCCTTTTACGGAAATTTATATTCCACAAGAATGGGAATCTTAGGAGAAATTCCAAGAGCTGAAATGATTAAAAAATTGCAGGGTGAAGTGGCTAAATGGCAGGCTGCAGATTCTACCACTACAGCAATCCCTGCTTTACATTATATTGCAGTAACAGCACAGGGAGCACCCGGAAGAGACAACATGTACCGCATGCGCATGCCGTTCAAACAAATCGATACAGTTCTCAAGTGGGCAAAACCAATCGATGCTTTGGTTTTTTTAGATATCCAAGTGGCGCACAGTACCGTTAAAACAGAAGTAACTGAACTGGTAAAATACCTTTCCTTGCCCCAAGTTCATTTAGGTATAGATCCTGAATTTTCACTAAAAAACGGACACGTTCCAGGTACTAAAATTGGTAGTTTTACCGCTGGTGATATTAATGATGCCATTGATATTCTAGCTAAAGTTGTTCGTGAAAACAAGCTTCCGCCAAAAGTGCTTGTTGTACACCGATTTACCCAAGGAATGATAACTGACTATAAAAAAATAAAAAAACTGCCTGAAGTACAAGTAGTGATGGATATGGATGGCTTTGGGAGCAGGGTCTTGAAAAGATCGACCTACCTAACCTATATCTATAGAGAACCCGTAATGTTTACAGGGTTTAAATTATTTTACAAAAATGATAATTGGAATAATTCAAAAATGTATACTCCTGAAGAGTTGTTGCAATTCACACCAAAACCAAGCTACATTCAATTTCAATAGTTTACCGTCTCATGAAAAATTATTTCGCCTGTCTGTTCCTAGGTATTCTCGTTATGGCAGGCTGCCAATCCAAATCAAAAGAAACTCCCGCAGCTTCCCCGCAGCAAATACCTGTTAAGAATAAAGTGGTAAATAAAATAATACCACAAAAAGTAAACAACGATGCGGCCACCATCCTTTCAAAAAAGGAAGTACCTATTTTATGCTACCATAACATAAAAGATTTTGATGCCAGTGTTGGTCCAATGACTAAAGTTTATACAGTAAAACCGACAGACTTTGCAGCGCAAATGAAAGCGTTGTCTAAGGCAGGATATCAAACTATTTTGCCCGCACAATTGTACGACTATTTAGTACATGACGGCCCGCTGCCTTCAAAACCAATCATGATTACTTTTGACGATACCCGTGGAGAGCAATATACAATAGGTGCCGCTGAAATGGAAAAATACGGTTTTAAAGGCGTGTTTTTTGTTATGACTGTTTCCATTAACCGTCCCAACTATTTAACCAAAGAACAAATTGCATCATTATCGGATACTGGTAATGTAATCGCAGCGCATACCTGGGATCATCACAGAGTAACTAAATATACTGACGACGACTGGAAAGTCCAATTAGTAAAGCCAAAGGCAAAACTAGAAGAAATTACAGGAACGCCCGTGACGTATTTTGCCTATCCTTTTGGTTTATGGAATAAGAAAGTGATCCCCGAGGTAAAGAAGAGCGGATACCAAATGGCTTATATCCTGTCTACCAAAAGAGATTCAATCGATCCCTTATACAGCATCAGACGCATGATTGTTTCTGGTACCTGGACTACTGAGGGAATGATGAACGCTACGGAATCTACTTTTAATAAATAATTTTATCGTGATTCAAAGTATACAATAACCGAGTTGTTTTCTGATAATTGATAGTAAAAGATGCGTAATACTATTAGACTATTTTTTTAAGTTGATTCCCTAATTATAATTGAACTTCATGCCTTGGTTTCAATAGGATTATTCTTGTTTTATGACGTACCAAACAGGGTTGAATCTCAAAAAAAAGATAAAATAATAACTATTCTTAAAGATAGAGCTACCATAAAGCGAATTGTGTATTTGTTATTAATTTTGTAATAAAAAACTCGTTTGTAAGTATTAATACTGTATTTTTAACTAAAAAAACATGGTTTACTGACAGCAAACTAGTTTTTTATTAATTATTCAACAACAGAGGACATGGTAAAATTAACACCTAATTTAAACCCACGAGGATGGGATGAAATGTTTTCTAAAGATGGGGTAAGAGACTCATACCGCCAAGTATTACAAACATTAGAAAGTTTGAATCTTGAAACATTAAATAAAAAACACAATCTGGCTTCTGACATTTTTATGAACCAAGGAATTACATTTACTGTTTACAGTGATGAGGAACAAGGAATAGAAAGAATTTTTCCCTTTGATATAATTCCTAGAATTCTTACAAAAAACGAATGGACTGAAGTAGAAACAGGAATTACACAACGATTAAGAGCCCTTAATTTATTTTTAGGAGACATCTATAATGAGCAACTCATTGTAAAAGAAGGTATCATTCCAGCAGCATTAATAACAACTTGCCCGCATTATCTGCCCGAAGTTCATGGCATTAAAGTCCCCCATGACATTCATGTTCATATTGCAGGTATCGATTTGATTAGAGGTGAAAAAGGCGAATTCTATGTACTAGAAGACAACTTAAGATGTCCAAGTGGCGTGAGCTATATGCTAGAAAACAGAGAAATCACCAAACGTATTTTTCCTGAAATGTTTAGCGCTAACAATGTAAGTATGGTAGTTAACTACCCTATGATTCTTCATAACATCTTAGTGTCTCTTTCTCCTAGAAATATTTCTAAACCTAATGTCGTTTTAATGACGCCAGGAGTATATAATTCTGCCTATTACGAGCATACTTTCTTAGCTAGACAAATGGGAATCGCGTTAGTTGAAGGAAGAGATTTGGTTGTAAACAATGGTAAAGTTTATATGAAAACAACATCTGGTCTACAACAAGTTGATGTTATTTATAGACGTCTTGATGATGAGTATTTAGATCCATTGGTTTTTAAACCAGATAGTGCTTTAGGTGTCCCTGGCTTAATCAGCGCTTATAAGATGGGTACTGTAGCTTTAGTCAATGCTGTAGGAAATGGAGTTGCTGATGATAAAGCGGTTTATGCCTATGTTCCGGAAATGATTCGTTATTATCTAAATGAAGAGCCTATTCTTAAAAACGTTCCTACTTACCAAATGGAAAACTTAGAACAACGCGAGTTTGTATTTGCCAATATGGGAAATATGGTAATTAAAGAAACAAATGGAAGTGGTGGTTATGGAATGGTAATGGGAAATAAAGCCTCCGAAAAAGAGATTGAAGATGCTAAAATTGCTATTGTAAAGAATCCACGAAATTTTATTGCACAGCCCATAATTCAACTTAGTACAGTACCTTGTTTTATAGATGGAGAACTAAAACTGAGGCATGTTGATTTACGTCCCTATGCTTTGTGTGGGCCCAATGGAGTGCACATTGTACCTGGCGGTTTGACAAGAGTGGCACTTACTGAGGGTTCGCTTGTTGTTAACTCCTCTCAAGGTGGCGGAAGTAAGGATACTTGGGTAATGAAATAGTCCATAAAAAAGAACAAATAAAACAAACACTATGGAAGTAAATATGCTAAGCCGAGTTGCTGATGGGATGTTTTGGCTCAACAGATACATGGAGAGAGCTGATGGCATGTTGCTTACGCTCAACACGCTTTATATTATGTCTTTTGATCAAGAAACAAATGACTACCAAGGGTATAAACCATTATTAGAAAACTATACTAATTTACCGCCCGAAGTGATTTTAGAAGTACAGCACAATACCACCTTTGTTTTAAATCACATTATTTGTGAAGCCACAAACACGAGTTCTGTTAAATGTCTTATTTCTAAAGCTAGAGAAAATGCAAGAGGTTCTCAAGATAAAATAACCAAAGAATTATGGGAGCATATTAACTCTATGTATCATTTTATTAATGACCCAGAGCTACCTAAAAAACTAGCAACATCAGAAGCAATGACCGTTTTAAGTAAAATAAATAAAGATTTTTTACTGTACAATGGTATTTATGAGGTTACTATGCCAAGAGGTTTGGGTTGGTCATTTTCAAGAATTGGAAAACATATTGAAAGATGCTTGCAAACCATTTCTATGACACAATCTTATTATGAGCCCATTCAATATAGTCTTGACGGCAAAGAGGATTTGCTGTATTGGAGAAAATTATTGTTATCTCTTTCCGGATATGAGTTTTACCAAAAAAGTTATAGTAACATCCCTCATAATCGTAAAGTCGTACAACACTTACTCTTTAATAAAGATTTTGCACATTCAGTAATCTACACGTTGACCCTAATAGAATCTTATTTGAATATTGTACTAAAAGACAACAATGAAAGTGAAGCAGTAACTATGCGCAATCAATTTGGTAGATTGAAAAGTTCCTTAGAATTTACAGATTATCACCATCTTACTAATCAACAATTAGAAGAGTTATTGAAAAATACTAAGATGCAAATAACTCAATTTTCTATCGATTTTTCTAAATTGTTCTTTTCTTATAACTAGAAAAAATGGCTGTTTTTAATATTGTTCACATCACAAAATACCACTATAACTGCCCAATTAAAGAGAGTAGTAACGAAATTAAATTGTTTCCATATAACTTTGAAAACCAAGAAGTGTTACAATTTGAGCTTTCGATCACAAAAAACCCAGAAGTAGCGATTTCTACGGATTACCACGGAAATCGTGTGGGTAACTTTAATATCACAGAGGCACACTCAGAAATGATTGTCGAAACGAACATGCTAGTCCGTACTAGACATTCACAAAAAATACCCGAAATAGACCATGTAAACGTAGTAGACTTAGCAACTAAATTAAACAATGATATTTACTTATTAAGGCTTTCTTATCCAGAAAAAATTAAAAAGCAGATAGAAGTCGTCAAAATCTTAAAAGCAATTGATTCTAGTCATAAATCGATTATTGAAATTACACAACAATGCAACGAGTATGTATTTACTAATTTTACGTACACTAAAGGAATTACAAACATCGAAACTTCATTAGATGAAATTTTAGAGCATCGAAAAGGAGTCTGTCAAGATTTTTCACTTGTCTTGTTACAGCTTCTAAGAACTGCTGGTATTCCATCTCGATACGTAAGCGGTTACATATGTCCCAATGAAAGTGGTCTTAGGGGTGAAGGGGCCACGCATGCTTGGGTAGAAATTTACTCCCCTAAACAAGGTTGGCTTGGTATTGACCCTACGAATAATATTTGGACAATGGACAATCATGTAAAGATCTCTGTAGGTCGCAACTTTAGTGAATGCACTCCTATTAAAGGAACTTATAAAGGCTTCGCGACCCATACACTTTCTGTATCTGTTTCTATAGGGTACGAAGACGGAAACAATTTTGAAGAGATAAATGACATCCAATTACAAAAACAATCTATTGCGTTTCAGGAAGAACTAGATAATGCTGAACAACAGCAACAATAATAAAATTACTGAGAACAAAAAAAGCGAATCATACGATTCGCTTTTTTTAATTATTGTACTATTCAACAGGACGGTAACTATTTAGTGGATAACCATCCTTGCGGATTAGTGTAAGTGGTATTCTGTAGCAGTAAAAATTTGATTACCGTTTTACCCGTATCGCCATTTGTTCTCACCCGGCCCAGGCTTTGTTTTATACTTATTTTATCCCCTTTGTTCACAGACACCGAACTTAGGTTTTGATAGATGGTGAAATAATCTCCATGTTGTATCATTACTGCCTTGTTTACTGGCGACAGTACCATAATACTGACTACTTCTCCACCAAAAACCGCTCTTGCTGTAGCGCCTTCATTAGTAGTGATTTCGACACCGCTATTATGAATTACCAAGGTGTTGTAAATAGGATGCGCTTGATCTCCGTATCCTAATGATATAAATCCTTTCTCGACAGGCCACGGAAGACTACCTCTATTTGCTTTAAAGTTATCCGCAATCAACTTATCTTCGGGCGTTAATGCTATTCTTGAAGAGGATACAGGTTCCTTAGCCACTGCAGCGGCAACTTCTTTAGGACTTGCATTAGATTTTAACGCCAAAGCTCTCGCTTTGGCTTTTTCCAATGCCGCTTTTCTGTTCGCTTCAGCGATGGCTTCCCGAATCAAACGATCAATTTGTTTATCGATTGTTTTAGACTCTCGCTGTTTTTTTCGAATGTCAGATACAATTCTATTCTTATCTTTCTTGATAGAGTTGACCAACTTCTCCTGTTCTTGCTTTTCCTTTACAAGTGTCTCTTTTTCTTTCTTATTTTCGACTAAAAGCTTTTGTTTAGATACCTTTTGAATATTTAATTTATCGTTATAGCTAATCAGTTGGATTGATTTAGTTTTTATTTCTTCCCCTTGGTTTTTTCTAAAGCTGGTGTATTGCTTCAAATACTGCGCTCTTTTATAAGCCTGTAAAAAGTTCTCAGCAGATAATATAAACATCGCACGACTTTGTTCTGATCTGCCTTTGTATGACTTTACGATCATCCTAGCGTAGTCTTCTTTAAGAACTAAAAGTTCCTTATTCAATTTATTAATTTTCATTTGATTAATATACATATCATTAGCCAAAAGCTTAGTTTGCTTTTCAGTAGTACTAATCAAGGTTTCTTTAAGTCTAATCTTATTTTTTTGAATCAAAAACACATTCATTGCCGATTTTTCCTTTGACTTAACATTTGTCAACATTTTTTCATTTTCTCTAATCTCCCGCTGGATTTCGGCTTTTCGTTGTTCTAACTTTTCTTGTTGTGAAGATTGGCTCCACATCATAGAAGTCATGCTTATAAACAGTAGGCAAAAGAGAAATTTCGGCATCTTAAAAATGTATTTTTGCGAATTTACTTAATTATAATTCTATTGTAACCATTTGGAACACTATATGGAAAAGAAAGTGCCTCATTAATGGTTATGTTATTGTAATCCAAATCAATTACTGATTTTCCTTTGGGCTGAAACGTATTGATAACAACATTACCGGGTAACATCGTCTCTTTGTACTTCATCATATTTGAATAATTAACCTGAATCATTCTTCCTTCCGCTGTTTGCGTAATTTCTTGTTTTTGAACACTAAAATCTGCCGCGCTAATATAGAATGTTTTTTTGGTATTGTTATTTGCCAAATCGTCCAATCGATACGACTGCTCGACTAATGATTCTTTGTATTTCCCTTTTGATAAATCGTCTAGGGCCTTCCCTAGCAACATATTCTGAATCTTGTTATAATCCAAGTCTGTTCCCAACCATTGACTCAAAGCGCTAAAGTCACCTTCAAAATACGTGCCTTTTATTTTTTCATAATAGCTCACTGATGTCGGAGTTATACTTGCTTTGGCCATAGTAATTCCAAGAAAACGAATACTAACTAAAATTTGTTCGTCTTTCTTTATTCTAATTTCAGCAGTAACATTCTGTGACGATCGGTCATCTGAATATTTAGCATCAGCCTTTATATATAATGTGGAAAAATCGCTTTTATTGTTGTAGTGATTTGCTATTATTTTACTTGATTTTAAATACGTGACTGGAGCGGTGGCTTTTGTCGCAATTGCTTTCGACTTGCACGAAAATAGTAGAACGAGAACTGCTAGTAATGCTAAAAATTTATTCATTTTAATTTTATTGTTTTAATAATTGATTGGCTTTAGCAAAATAGAAATCTTTTTGCTTTTCATCTCCTAAACCATGATACGCTTCACCAAGTTGTATGTTGAAGTTTATTATTAGTGCGTTGTCATCCACAAGATAATCTAGCCCCATTTCTAACATTTCTTTTGCTTTTTTAAATTGGGCCAATTGATTGTATGCTAAACCGGAATAATAATAAAACTGCGGCTGCGAAGGAAAAACATCTACCATGTCCATCGCTTTTTTTACTACTTTATCAAACTCTTTTGTCTCCGTATACGACTGAAGTAAAAGCAAATTCGTTTCCATGTCGATTTCTGTGCTTCTTGCATTTGATTTTTCGTAATACCCAATGGCTGTACTCCATTGTTTTTTATTTTGATAAAACTTCCCAATTTCCTTAGTCACATTCACCTCGGGATCGCCATCAAAATACGCAACGGCTTTTTCTAAAGCGAATGCAAACTGCGGATTTGAATTTATATAAATCAGGAACTCATTCAGAATCCTATGCTTTATTTTAGTATCTATTTTAGCACTAGCCAAAGCCATATTCATTGCATTTATGGCTTTTTCTCCCTCATTATTCTCCAAATGCTCCTTAAATAGACTTACCTGCGCCCATTCAGAAGTGGGTATTGCTGTTTCCAATTTTCGTGCCGTTTCCAACACTTTATCGGTTTCATTGTTTTTAGAATACAGATAAATCAACGAAATGTAATTCGATTCCTCTTTGGGATACTTTTTGATTTGGTCAATTAAATTAGAAATTTCTGTACTCTGATATTTTCCTTGAGATAAAATCTGCATTTTATAAGATTCCCTTCGATCTGACTTCCCGGACGATTCATTGAGTTCATTAATCAACTGCAATGCCTTGTCAAATTGGCTAGTATTCATGTAAAGCGAAGTCAGGTCTTCTTTGAATTTAGAGTCAAAAAGGATTAATTTTTCAATCGTTTTTATGGCGTTGCCATAATCTTTGGTTTCATAATCGACGTCATACATTCCTACCCAAAACCATTTGTTTGTAGGGTCGATTTGTGTGGCACGTTCAAAGGAACTGTACGCTTTTTTATAATCTCTTAAGGCCAAGTGATTTTTTCCTAATTCGAAATGAATGGTGGCATTATCCGCTTCGATTTTTAAACATTCCTCCAAAGCCAAGATTGACTTATCGTAGTTTTCGATAGCTTTTTGCTTTAAAGACTCATAAAAATAATCACGAAACTGGTCACTATTTAACTTTATGTCCTCTGGTTCTGTTTGTGCCAATAGTAATGCTGAATTGCATAGCAAAACGAAAAACAGAATATATAAAGTCGATTTTTTCATTGACTCTTTTTTTAAACTACCTCGTGAACTGTGTCACGAGGTACTACTGAAATAACCATCACCGCTTCATCCACTTTTAAAAATCATTTTTTAATTTGTGAATCTGTGGCAAAAAATTGAAATAGCCTTTCTAAGATTAAAACGAAATAGCTCTTTGTGCGCCGATTAAAAAACAAGAAAAAAGAAAATTTAACTATTCTAACACGGAATAATCTCCAATACTTATGCTAGTGAAATCTCCATCAAAATGAACATGATTTCCTATCATCGCATTATCTAGATTGGCATTACTGATGTGCGCATGCGTCTGAATCAGACTGTTTTTAATAGTACTACCCGTAACATGGCATCCTTTACCTAACGAAACATTTGGCCCTACAGTGGAATTGATTAAATGCACATCTTCTCCAATGTAACATGGTGAAATAATTGTTGAATTATCTATTCTAACATTTACAGCGACTAATGCTGCCTCTTCTTTCTCTAAAAAACCGAGCATTCTAGAATTCGTTTCAACAGTTACATTTTTATTGCCGCAGTCCATCCACTCGTCTACATGACCCGTTTTAAAGACTTTTCCTTTTGCCATCATTGCTTTAATCCCATCATTAATTTGGTACTCTCCACCATTTTGAATGTTATTGTCTAAAACATTTTGAAGTTCTTCCTTTAAATCACTTACCTCTTTAAAGTAGTAAATTCCAATAACGGCTAGATCACTAACAAAGTCTTGCGGTTTTTCAACCAATTCTACAATTTCATTCGAATCATTTAGTTTTACTACACCATAAGCTTCCGGCTGATCTACTTGTTTAACCCAAATAACAGCGTCTGCTTGAGGGTCAAGATCAAAATCAGCTCTGATAAGCGTGTCTGCGTAAGCAATTACGGCTGGACCTGAAAGCGATTCTTTGGCACACATAATAGCATGCCCCGTTCCTAAAGGTTCTAACTGGCGGTAAATAGAAGCTTTAGCCCCTAAGCCTTGCGCCAATTCTTCTAAGCTTTTCACAAGATCATCGCCAAAAAAAGCAGGATCACCAAGTATGAAAGCTATTTCATCAATAGGCTCATCTAATATTTTGGCTATATCTTCAACTAATCGATGTACAATTGGTTTTCCTGCAATAGGAATCAATGGTTTTGGAATAGTTAAAGTATGTGGTCGAAGGCGAGAACCGCGTCCTGCCATTGGTACTATTATTTTCATATTTATTTTGTGTTACTTCAAAATTCTTTACTCCAAGTTGAACGTTCAGCCTATTTTGAATATTGAATATTGAAATTTTAAAACTACTTCACTCCTGTGCTTCCAAATCCACCTTCTCCCCTTGATGTTTCAGATAATTCATGCACTTCAATCCAGTCCGCGCGTTCGTGTTTAGCGATAATTAGTTGCGCAATTCGTTCTCCGTTTTGGATTACAAACGTTTCATTAGATAAATTTACTAAAATCACTCCGATTTCACCACGATAATCGGCATCAACTGTACCGGGACTATTTAGCACCGTTATTCCATTCTTAAAAGCCAGTCCACTTCTTGGTCTTACCTGAGCTTCATAGCCTATCGGTAATTCGATAAAAAGACCAGTTTTAACCACTGTTCGCCCTAAAGGCTGCAATGTTATAGATTCGATAAGGTTTGCCCTTAAATCCATTCCTGCTGAGGCTATAGTCTCATAGTTAGGCAAGGCATGTTGTGATTTATTGATAATATTTACTTTCATTTTTTTATATTTTAACGTTAGGACAGCTCGCGAGCTGTTTCTACAGATTATTTTTATTTTTTTATAATTTTCATCAGTATTACTTTTTCATTGTGATAAATAAAATAAAGGAAGGCGATTAGTAAACTGATCCCGACATAATAGTTCTCTCTGAAGCCGTAAAAAGAGACAGCTGAAAAAAGTATGGATAGTGAAAGATAACCACCTATTTTCTTTAAATCGTAAGGAATGGGATAATATTTATTCCCCAAGTAATAGGAAATAGACATCATGCTTCCATAAGCAGCAATTGTCGCTA
>JBLIKD010000042.1:0-15244 GCA_047636275.1 Flavobacterium sp.
TTAATTAATCGAAGGAATTTTCTAGAACCTGTAACATTGGTACGTTCTCCAATATTAACAAATACGCTATCTGGCGTAATGATTAAAGGCTCTAATCCCGATAATACAAGGTTTCTTCTAGTTTCTGATTGTGCCATTTTATATTTTTATTTGTCCTGCAAAGTTTTTTTTAAAACGGTGTAGGTTTAACTTTTTAATTCTTCTTTATTTGGGCGTGGCCCTCCGATAAACTACAGGTCGGGCGATGCGCTGCAAATCCTCACATATCCTGCGTCAGGCTGTGGGCTTTCCGCTGCTATCCCTCACGCAGAAATTCTGCAATACTTTAAGTATTCTTTTTACCCAAAACCTTCTATTTGATTCTCTTTGCGGGCATAAGCGCTACGCTTGCGCTAGCGAGGAACTGATTTTTCCCTCTCGTTTGTCATTCCGACTAAGGAGGAATCTTATTTTCTGAATCACTTGATGTGATTTCTCCTTCGTCGAAATGACAAAATCACACTTTATATTTTTATTTTCTTTTTGGGCACGGATTACAAATCTGCGCTATCGAGATTTTAACCTCTATTCATACTTACAATACTCAACCAAAAACCAATAATCAAAAAAAGTATATTAACAATGTATCTAATACTTTCCTCTTTCTGCAACCAATGTTTATTTTGTAACCAAAGAAACTTATGATTTTGCCACCTAGTTAACCCTACATGGATTCCCCTTGCAGGAGGTTTATTGCTGCCGTGAAAATTTAAATAATAAATATGTTTTCTTTATATTCCAAACAATAAACTTTCGAAAAAAAAATTTCTACCTCTGTAAAAAGCGGATGAGAAATATTGTTTTTGATATACCTACCGCGTTTAATTTTTATTGTTTCTGCAGGAAATGAAGTTGTCAAATGACCTGTATTTACTTCATTAGATCTTAATACTTCTATTTTCATATTTTAAATATCACTTCTAAATTGATAATTATTCTTCTTTCATAGTAACTTCCTCTATTTAACTCTATAGTTCAATTTTAATAAACTATTGTTTACAGTTAATCGTTACTATCATATTGTTATCAGACGCGATAAATCGCATCTGTACATTACATTGTTGCCGTCGAAACTCTTGGTTTATAATCTTTAGCTATATCAGCAATCAATCTGATATGTTCTGGCGTCGTACCACAACATCCGCCAATGATATTAACTAAATTGTCGTCTAGATAGGTTTTGATTTGTGATTGCATTTCTGCTGGTGTTTCGTCGTATTCTCCAAAAGCGTTTGGTAATCCTGCATTAGGATGTGCCGAAACATTGAATGAAGTGTTTTGTGACAAAGTCTGTAGATACGGTTTCAATAAGTCAGCTCCAAGAGCGCAATTAAAACCTACACTCAATAACGGAATATGCGAAACAGAAACTAAAAATGCTTCTACTGTTTGTCCAGAAAGTGTTCTTCCTGAAGCATCAGTAATTGTTCCCGAAACCATGATAGGAATGTCAATATTACGCTCGTCTTTGACTCCTTCTATGGCAAAAAGTGCGGCTTTGGCATTTAGAGTATCAAAAATAGTTTCCACCAATAATAAATCACTTCCTCCGTCGATTAAAGCTTCGACTTGTTGCTTGTATGCTATGCGCAAATCATCAAAAGTTACCGCTCTGTATCCTGGATCATTTACATCTGGTGACATACTTGCCGTTCTGTTTGTTGGTCCTATTGAACCCGCAACAAATCTGGGTTTGTCTGGATTTTTGGCGGTGAATTCATCGGCTACTTCACGGGCTAGCTTTGCCGACTCGTAGTTCAATTCGTATACAATCTCTTCTAGGTGGTAATCGGCCATTCCGATGGTCGTTCCTGAGAAAGTATTGGTTTCAACGATATCAGCTCCCGCCTCAAAATAAGCAGCATGCACCGCTTTGATTGCTTGAGGTTGTGTGAGTGATAATAAATCGTTGTTCCCTTTTAGAGAATGTGGGAAATCTTTGAAACGCTCTCCTCTAAAATCTTCTTCGGAGAAATTGTAACGTTGTAACATAGTTCCCATTGCTCCATCAAGGATGAGTATGTTTTTTTTAATGGCTTCGTGAATGCTTGACATAACTTTTTATTTCTTATCGATCTCAATAGAAATTGGGATCTACACTTTTGATTACTAATTCCAAAAGTTCACTATTGTTTCTCTTTAGCCCTGATGGAAGCGGTATCCTATTGTACCGGAGTTCGGTGCAATAGATATAGTGTACAGCAGGAAGGATGTTGGCAAAAAACACCAATCATTCGCTCTAAAAATATATTAAAATGTTGTCAAGAAAAGGTTTGAGAAATACTATAGAAGTATTCTTATGTTATCTATCTTGAATGCTGAATAGTTCAGCATAAAGTAGAATGTAGCACCTTCTTTATAAGATAAAGGGTTGCTAAGGTTTCGTTGGGTCTTTCCCTCCGCCTTTCGTGATAACGTTCAATAAATATAGGAACACTGCAAAGAAAAGATATAGCGTTAACACTTGCAAGTATTCACGCTATATTTTTTTATTACTTTTTATTCAAATTGTTAAACAATAGCCTTAACCACTGCTTTCGGTGCTTCTTTGCGCGTCCCGTCAAATCCGTCAACTCCCGCAACTGTAGTGTATTTTAACACATATTTCTTACCTGGATTGATAATTTGATAAGCGGCCTGACACATTAGTGTCGCTTCGTGAAAACCACAAAGGATTAATTTTAGTTTACCTGGATACGTGTTCACGTCCCCAATGGCAAAAATACCTGGTATATTAGTCTGGTAATCCAAGGAATTATCGACCTTAATAGCATTTTTCTCAATTTCTAACCCCCAGTTTCCAATTGGTCCTAGCTTTGGCGTAAGACCAAAAAGAGGAATAAAATAGTCTGTGGGAATTGTTCTTTCGGCCTCATTTTCATTAAGAACGATTGATTCAATATGTTCTGCACCGTTCAAGCCCACAACCTCAGCTGGAGTGATTAGTCGTATTTTCCCTAAATCTTTCAATTCCTGTACTTTTTCTACAGAATCTAACGCACCTCTAAATTCATTTCTTCTGTGAATTAAGGTTACTTCAGAAGCAATATCTGCAAGGAAGATACTCCAATCTAAGGCAGAGTCTCCACCGCCCGCGATAACGACTCTTTTATCTCTAAATTCTTCCGGATCTTTGATGAAGTACTTCACTCCTTTGTCTTCATAAAAATTGATCCCATCTATGAGGGGTTTTCTTGGCTCAAAACTGCCTAAACCTCCCGCAATTGCAACAACCGAGGCGTGGATCAGAGTTCCCTTATTAGAGGTAACAATAAAACTCCCATCGTCTTGTTTTTCGATAGTTTCAGCACGTTCGCCAAGTGTAAATCCTGGCTCAAATTGCTTTATTTGTTCCATCAAATTACCCACCAAATCCCCTGCTAGGACTTCTGGAAATCCCGGGATATCATAGATTGGCTTTTTAGGATATAATTCGGAAAGTTGCCCCCCTACTTGTGGCAACGCATCTAATATGTGACATTTTAACTTTAATAAACCCGCTTCAAAAACGGCAAATAAACCAGTTGGACCGGCTCCTATAATTAGGATATCTGTTTTAATCATTTCTATACTCTTCATGTACTTTATATTATGCTAACTAATTTATTACAAATTTACGATTGATTCTTACTTCATCAAGTGATCAGTATCACTTATTTCTTTTTTCCCAGTCTTAATAGGCATCAGTAATGTGGAGAGGAAGTCGAGTTATCTAAAACAACTTTTATTTATTGTTTTTTAGCGATGCGGTAACTTCATTCATTCTCTGGACTTTTTCCTCAAAATCACCTTTTAAGGTTTTGCGGTATTCGTTAAGATTCAAAACCATTTGACTAATGTCATCCGGGATAATTTCTTCAAAAAACTCTCGCAACCTTTTAGCTGTTGTTGGTGATTTCCCATTTGTTGAAATTGCAATTTTCACGTTTCCCTTGGTCACGATACCACCCAAATAGTAATCGCATAATTCAGGAGTATCAGCAATATTGCAGATGAGGTATCGTTCTCGGCACAATTCAAAAATTCTTTTATTCACTTCAAGATCGTCCGTGCAAGCAATAACCATGTGCCGCTTCCTGAGCATTTTTTTCTTAAATTTTTTCATTGTCAGTTTTACCGAATCATGCTTATTGATTAAGTCAACTAGTTCAGGTAAAAATCTAGGAGCAACAACTTCAACATTTGCATTAGGACTAGATTTCAGCAAAAACGAAAGTTTTTCTAAGCCTACATTTCCCCCTCCTACAATAAGCATATTGACTTGGTGCATTTTTAAAAATATCGGATACAATTCATTCCTTTCCATACACCAGTACCGTATTGTGATTTGATTTTAATTCTTTATAAAAACCTGCTCTTTTCTTACTGTCGCCGACGACTTCTCCAATTACAATTATAGCCGGCGAACTTAATTTATTCACTGCCACAGTTTCCTGAATGGTGTCAATAGTCCCAATTCCTACTTTTTCCTCTGGCGTAGTCCCATTTTGAATAATGGCTACGGGCATTTCTCCTTTGGATTCATTTTGAAATAGAGCGACAATCTCATCTAGCTTGCTCATCCCCATCAGAATAACAACCGTTGCGGTAGACTTTGCTGCCAAAGCTACATCCGTTGACAACTTTCTTGATGAAGTTGTTCCTGTAATCACCCAAAAACTCTCTGAAACTCCTCTTTTTGTCAAAGAAATTCCTTGACTGGCTGGTACTGCGATAGACGATGAAATACCGGGAACTACAAAGGTAGGAATTCCAAAGCTTTCTACGAATTCTATTTCTTCACTTCCTCTTCCAAAGATAAATGGATCACCCCCTTTTAATCGCACCACGTTACCGTAAGTAAGCGCGTTATCAACGATTAGTTGGTTAATTTCATCTTGCGAATAAGCATGACACCCTTTTCTTTTTCCAACAAATATCTTTAATGCTTTTTTAGGAGCAAAAGACAACAACTCTTCATTAGCCAAAGCATCATACAAAACAACATTCGCCTCAGCCAATGCTTTTGCCCCTTTGATAGTCAACAAATCTGGATCTCCAGGACCTGCGCCTACTAGGGTTACCTGCGGTTCTATATTATTTTTCATCGCTTAAATCTTTAAGTCTGAACGCTTCAATCGTATCAAAAAAAGCAACTGCTTCTTGAATGTATTTTCTAGCAAATTCTTCAGATGGTTCCTCTTTATTGATTTGGAATACTAAGTCCTTTAACGTCGATTGTAATTCGATTTTATTTGTTTCGATAAAAACAGTGTCAAATAAGTTTATGATTCCCGCTTGATGATTTGTTTTCTCGTTTTCTGATAGCAACAACGCTTTAGCTCCGTTTACAAAACCGGCATAAGCATGATAAATAGCATCAGCCCAATTTTTATCTTCAAACGCTTCTTGTGCAAAAGTCAATTTATCTTTGGCTTCCAATAATAAGGTAGCAACAAGGTCAATTACAACGCCCGCACATTCTCCTACTCCAACAGCTTTTACGTAGTTATCAGCATTTCCCCAATCAATAAAATCAGCATCGACTAAATTTGTTGTGTCGGCCAATGGTTTTAAGAATTCGTAAAAATACTTTTCGCCTTGTGTGATATAATAGTCTAAAAATGATTTTCCGTTCGCATTAGCTTCAAAATCATTTAAAATATAACGCAAAGCGTCTGGACCTCTTCTACTTGGAATTTTGATTACTTTATCTGAAAAACGTCCTGAGCCATTTCCTAAATTCCCACCACCCAAGAGTACTTGAAGTGCTGGTGCCACTAATTTCCCAGCATTGATTGACATTCCCTGAAAACCAATTGCTGACATGTTGTGTTGTCCGCAAGCATTCATACAACCACTGATTTTTATAGTGATTTCTCTATTTTCTTTATATTGCGGAAACTCTAACTTTAATACTCTTTCTAGTTCCTCAGCAATTCCGGTGCTACTTGCAATACCTAAATTACACGTATCAGTTCCTGGACATGCGGTGATATCGTTAATCGTATCGTAACCCAAAGTCACAAAGTCTAATTTGGCTAATTCTAGATAGAAAAAAGCTAAGTTTTCTTCTTTTATATTTCGAACAACAATATTTTGTTTTAGCGAAAAGCGCAATTCATTAGCGCCATAATTTTTGATTAAATCAGCTAATACTCTTGCCTTATCAGTATAAAAATCTCCTAACAGGACTTTTATTCCTATGGCGTAGTGACCCGCTTGTTTTTGAGCTATGACATTTGATTTTTTCCAAGCTTCAAAAGCGGCTGTATCTTCAATAGTTACTTTTGGCACTTCTAATAAAGTTTCTGGAATAGCAACATCAAAGTCAGTAGTGTCAATTTCTATGGTTTGATACGACAAGGCTGCTTTTTCCTCATCAACCAATCGCATAAATTCATCTCTCCCTATGTCTTTAATTAAAAATTTCATACGCGCTTTTAAACGCTTCGCTCTTTCTCCGTAGCGATCAAATATCCTCAATACCCCTTCCGTAGTTGGAATAATTTGGTTTACTGGAATAAATTCTGAGAGTAATTCGGCATGTGCAGGCTGAGAACCTAATCCTCCTCCTAGCATTACTTTGAATCCGCGCTCACCATTTATAATTTTTGGAATAAATCCTAAATCATGCAAGTAACTCAATGCGGTATCTTTGTCTGAAGAAGAAAATGATATTTTGAACTTACGACCCATTTCTTGACAAATAGGATTTCTCAAGAAGAACTGAAACATCGCATGCGCATAAGGTGAGACGTCAAAAGGTTCGTCTACATCAACACCCGCAAGTTCACTTGCTGTAATGTTTCTTACAGTGTTCCCACAAGCCTCACGAAGTGTAATATCATCGATTGCTAGTTGTGCCCATAGCTCAGGAGTTCTATCTAAACTTACATAGTGGATTTGGATATCCTGGCGTGTAGTAATATGCAAACGTCCTGTAGAATATTCATCAGAGACCTTAGTGATCCGTTCTAATTGTTCACTCGTGACTTTTCCAAATGGCAATTTAATACGAATCATCTGAACCCCTTCTTGGCGCTGTCCGTAAACACCACGTGCTAAACGAAGACTGCGAAAACGCTCATCATCAATCTTGCCTTCTTTGAATAAAGCAATTTTTCTTTCTAAATCAACGATCTCTTTTTGAACAATCGGATCTTCTATTTCGGTTCTAAAACTTTCCATATTCATTTATTTTATTCTCCCCTGCACCCTAAAAAAGAGGACAAGTATTGAAGATTTTGATTCTTATTTTTTTCTGATTTATAATTTATAACCAGTTTGACATCGACATTTTTGATTCTCTGACTGATAAACTTATATACACCTAGTTTATCTATAATCTCCCCCTCCGGGGAAAAGCTGGGATGGAGATCAATTTATAAAACCAACTCCCGCCGTTGTATTTGTTGCTGCATCAATTAAGATAAAAGCACCATTTGATTTGTTATCGTTGTAAGTATCAAAATACAATGCTTTGCTCAACTTGATATTTACTTCTCCTATTTCATTTATAGCTAATTGAGTGGCTTCTTTTGTCCCTGAGAAATCAGTTGCAATAACATTTTTGACGCTGTCAATTTTAGCCAAAACTCTGTTAGTATTGTGTTGTACAAAATATTTCGCGCCTGGAATCAGTTTTTTACTGTCCATCCAACACACTGTTGTATTGATATCTTTCTCAACTTTAGGCAATTCAGATGATTTTACAATCATATCTCCTCTGGTCACATTGATATCATTTTCTAATTCGATAGTAATCGACGAACCTACTGAAGCCTCATCAAATTGTTTATCAAAAAAGTGAATCTTACTCACTTTGGACTCTGTTAAGGAGGGAAGTACGGTAACGGCATCACCCACTTTTATATTATTTCCGTACAATTTACCGGCATATCCTCTAAAATCGTGATATTCTTCCGTTTTTGGTCGAATCACAGTTTGCACCGGAAAACGAGCTTGTCCTCTTTCGTATACATCTGCCGGCTCAAGTGCCTCAAGGTGTTCTAGGATCGTCTGTCCCTTGTACCAAGGCATAGCATCCGTTTTATCAACCACATTGGCTCCTGTTAAAGCACTCAACGGAATGTAACTTACGTTTTGCTCTTTGAAAGTGCTTTTAGCATTCAACGCTTCAAAGTCGGATTTGATTTTATTATATACTTCTTCTGAATAATCAACCAAATCCATCTTATTAACAGCAACAATCACCTCTTTCACACGCAATAAATTATTGATGAAAAAGTGACGGTACGTTTGCTCAATTACTCCTTTACGCGCATCAATTAAGATAATAGAAACTTGCGAAGTTGAAGCACCGGTTACCATGTTGCGGGTGTATTCAACGTGACCCGGGGTATCAGCAATAATATAGCTTTTCTTAGCTGTAGAAAAATAAATATGTGCCACATCAATTGTGATTCCTTGCTCTCTTTCGGCAACTAATCCGTCTGTAGCCAAAGAAAAATCTAAATAATCATATCCTTTTTGCTTGCTACTTTTTTCAATTGCTTCTAATTTATCTGTAGTCAAAGATTGCGTGTCGTATAATAACCTTCCGATTAAAGTACTTTTTCCGTCATCTACACTTCCTGCTGTTGCTATTTTTAAAACGTCCATGTGAGTTCTTATGTTTTTTCCTCCACCCAACCCCCTCCAAAGAAGGTGTTAAATCGAGATAATAATTTATTATCTTATCTTTTTTTATCCTCCGAAGAGAATCAATCCTTAACGTGTATTATATTTTCATCTTATGAATGAAGGTGAGCCTAATTATATCTCTATTAAGATAATCAACTCCGTTTGCTCTTTCTTGAAAACTGTTTAAATATCCCAACTCTAATGCAACTACTGGACTAACTCCTACCTGTACTGCTGCATAGACTCTGTTTTGATCAAATGTATTTTTGATAATTCTGTTTCCGCCATTAATCATAATTTCATCGTACACAATTCCTTTTAGATAGTATTTTTCTTTCTTCCAAAAAGTATAATCTGCTTGGACTCGATATCTAAATCGTAAATAAAACGTGGTACCATTTTCAAGCATTACTTTACTCGCATTATGAACAAACCGTTCTTCTAGCATGTATCGATGTGTCACATTAACTTTGCCTAAAGCCTGTTTTACAGTTGCGTCTTGCTGCAGCCGGTATTCAGGAATATGAAACCCCGTTTTAACTTTCGGATCTTGTGTTGCCACCGAGAAATAAGCAAAACCTACTCCTAACTCTATCTTTTCCGTCACCTTACCTCTAAGTTGAGTCCGACTTACAAATGAATTTTGTGTCACTGGAATTGTAAAAATCCTATTATCAATCTCAGTATGAATAGACCAAATATTATTTAATTCTAGCTGATTGTAATATCGTGTCCATAGTAAACTTTGTTGATCAACGTTTTTCTCTGTTTGCGCTTTTACTCCAATGCTAAAAAGAAGTAAGCTAAAAAATATTTTAAAGAACTTCATTCTAAAAGTACCCTTGTTGTTTTCTTTTTTCCATTGCTGCTTCAGAACGTTTATCGTCAATTCTTGCCCCTCTTTCAGAAATAGTTGACAATCTAATTTCGCCTACCACCTCGGATATTGTTGCTGCATACGAATCAACTGCTGCGGTACAACTCATATCTCCTACTGTTCTGAAACGGACCACACGCTCTTCTATTTCTTCATTTTCCTCTTGGTACACAAAAGGAGAATGTGACCAAATCATTCCGTCTCTCAAGAATACTTTCCGTTTATGAGAGAAATAAATAGATGGAATCTCAATTTGCTCTTGCTCTATATAACTCCATACATCTAATTCAGTCCAGTTGGAGATAGGAAAAACACGCACGTTTTGTCCGTTTTCAATTTTCCCGTTCAATAAATCAAATAACTCTGGACGTTGGTTTTTTTCGTCCCATTGACCAAAATCATCACGAACAGAAAAAATACGCTCTTTAGCTCTTGCTTTTTCTTCATCTCTACGTGCACCACCGATACAAGCATCAAACTTAAATTCTTCTATAGCATCAAGAAGGGTAGTCGTTTGCAAACTATTTCTACTTGAGTACTTCCCCGTTTCTTCTACCACTTTTCCTTCATCAATAGCATCTTGTACATTACGAACAATTAGCTCTAGCCCCAATTCTTTTACCAATCGATCTCTAAATTCAATTGTTTCAGGAAAATTATGACCCGTATCAACATGTAATAATGGAAAAGGAATTCTAGCCGGAAAGAATGCTTTTTGAGCTAAACGAACCAAAGTAATGGAATCTTTCCCTCCCGAAAAAAGCAATACTGGTCTATCAAATTGAGCAATCACTTCTCTAAAAATATATATCGCTTCGCTTTCTAAAGCATTTGTTTTTACTATCGTACTCATTGTATATTTATTTTATCCTCCCGCCACCAAAAGGGTGAAAGCAAACGGAGTTCTATTCTTATGTTTTTAATTTGTTACTGCTTTCTAATTCTAGATTTGTACTTGAAACCTCATTTTTGGTGTAATCCACACTCTTTGTGACTAGACTCCCACCACCATCTTCCGGCTCTAATATCCTCATCTTCAGAAATTGCTCTAGTACATGGCGCACAGCCAATACTTACAAATCCCTGCTTATGTAGAGTATTTTGCGGCACATTGTTTTTTTCTAAATAATCTTCCACTTCTTTTAGTGTCCATTTCAACAACGGATTGAATTTGATTATTTCGAACTTCTCATCGTATTCAAAAAGACTTAAATCATTTCTGTTTTCGGATTGTTCTGCTCTCAAACCCGTAATCCAAATTGAATTTCCTTTTAGAGCTTTGGTCAATGGCGCCACCTTTCGAATAAAACAACACTCTTTTCTATTTTCAACCGACTCATAAAAACTATTCGGCCCTTTTTTATTTAGTAACTCTTCGACTGCACTCGTTTCAGGAAAATATGCTTTAATGGCGATGCCATACTTTTTTACCGTTTTATGAAAAACATCGTAGGTCTCTTGAAACAAACGGCCTGTATCTAAAGTGAAAATATTGATTGCTGGCTCACTATTAGCTATCAATGAAGTTAGCACTTGATCCTCTTGTCCAAATGAGGTCGAAAAAACTACTTTATCTTTAAATTCACTTGCTAAAAAGGAAAGAGTTTCCTCAATCGAGAAGTTCTTTGTTTTTTCACTAACTATTTGCGCTATTGCTGAACTCATTCTATTGTTATTTATTAATAAATCTATTACCCTATAGGTTTTGTAGATTACTCTGCAAAAGTAATACATATTCCTAAAATATAAAACATAAACTACCTTTTTTATTCTAAAAAAAAATGACGCCTCGCAGACTCAACACAAACGTATTAAGCGCATTTACGTCAGTTATTGTTAAATCATTAAACAATCGTACAACCTCCATTATTATCACTAAATAAAATAGCTGTATTCTAATTAATATTCAATTCTTCAAATATACTTAACTTAGTCTACTAATCCGATAGGATAATTATAAAATAGTGTTTATTTTTGCCAAAAATTTTATTTTATGGATTTTCAAATAGGATTAGTCATTGCGGGTTTGATTGTAGGTTTCATCGTGGGCATCACTGGCGTAGGAGGCGGTTCCTTAATGACTCCCATTCTATTATGGTTTGGTATTCCGCCAACAACCGCTGTAGGAACTGACTTATTGTATGCCGCTTTTACTAAAATGGGTGGTGTATATGTACATCACAAAAAAAATAATATTAATTGGGTAATCACAGGTTGGCTTTCTTTGGGTAGTGTCCCTGCGGCGCTGCTGACCTTGTGGATACTACATAGCATAAAAACAGATATTACCGCTTTAAATTCCATCATAAAATATAGTTTAGGCTGGGCATTACTGTTAACTTCGGTAGCCGTTTTATTCAAAAAAAAACTATTAACTATTTCGCAAAAACATGCTGGCGATAAGTTTCACAGTGAGAGTAAGACTCGAAATGTATTGACTATCGCTATTGGAGTATTGCTCGGAGCAACCGTAACCCTTACCTCTATAGGTGCAGGTGCTTTAGGCACGGTTACATTATTTTTCTTGTATCCCCTTTTAGCAACTCCTCGATTAGTTGGAACTGAAATTGCTCATGCTGTACCATTAACTCTAGTGGCTGGTTTAGGACATGCGTCCATGGGAAATTTAGATTTAGAACTATTAGGGCAGTTATTAATAGGGTCTCTTCCTGGAATTTATATTGGAAGTATGTTGAGTGGAAAAGTGCCTGATTTGTTCCTTAGAAATGCTATTGCAATTATGCTCTTTTTCGTAGGATACGGTTTGGTTTTTTAGAGTAACAAAAAAGACCATTTCATTCGATATACGCAATGAAATGGTCTTTTTTTGTTTCATTTATTTAGCAAAATTGTTTAGAAAGCAATGTCGGCTAAAGAATTATTTTCTAGTATTATCAAAGTATTATCACGGACTTCGGTCATCAGTCTGCGAACAGCACAACTGGTCTCATTCGTACAATCTGCACATTTTTCATAGAAATTGTGACTGGCACACGGCAACAAGGCTATCGGACCTTCTAGAATGCGATAAACGTGAGCCATATTAATCTCCTTCGGGTCTTTTATCAAATAATAACCACCTCCTTTTCCTTTCTTGGCACCCAACAAACCGGAATGACGCAAAAGCAATAAAATACTTTCTAAAAACTTGACCGAAATATTTTCACTTTTTGCAATAGCAGCAATAGCAACAGGAGTCTGATTTTCTTGGCGCGCCAAAAATGTCAATGCCTTTATTCCGTATTTTGTTTTCTTTGAAAGCATTTGTAACGATTTTTGATTGTTGAATGAGGAGTACTAATTTAAAATTTTTCAATTCTTAGTACCAAATCTACAATGTAAAATCGTTAATCACAAATCTAAAATCTATGACAGCGCCTGCTCTAAATCGGCAATGACATCTTTAACGGTTTCTAATCCTACAGAAACACGCACCAATCCATCCGTAATACTTACCGCTAATCTTTCGTCAACAGATAATTTACTATGTGTTGTAGAAGCTGGATGAGTAACAATAGTTCTGGTGTCTCCTAAATTTGGCGATAGCGAACATAGTTTTATTTTATCTAAAAAATTACGCCCCGCTTCAATACCGCCTATTATTTCAAACGCGACAACGTTACCACCCGCTTTCATTTGTTTTTGGGCGACTTCATATTGTGGATGCGATTTTAAGAAGGGATATTTTACACGATTAACATTTGGATGCTGTTCTAAAAACTCAGCCACTTTCAAAGCGTTTTCACAGTGTCTGTCTAAACGAATCGCTAAAGTCTCTAAACTTTTTGATAAAACCCAAGCATTAAAAGGTGATAAGGAAGGTCCCGTAAGTCGGGAAAATAAATATATTTTTTTAATCAATTCAGCGTCACCAACAGTTACTCCGCCCAAAACTCGTCCTTGACCATCCATTAGCTTTGTAGCAGAATGCACCACTAAATGCGCACCCCATTTTATAGGTTGCTGTAAATAAGGAGTTGCAAAACAGTTATCTACTATTAAAATCAAATCGTGCTTTTTAGCAATTTTCCCAAGCAATTCAAGATCAATGATATCTACCGCAGGATTCGTTGGCGATTCAGCAAAAAGAATCTTCGTATTCGGTGTGATGAAGCTTTCGATCGTTTCTGGCTTGTTTATATCAAAATACGATGTTTGAATATTCCACTTTGGAAAATAATTAATGAACAAGGAGTGTGTCGCCCCAAAAACACTACTCGAAGATACAATGTGGTCACCAGAATTTAATAACGCAGCCATCGTTGAATATACCGCAGCCATTCCAGAAGCAAAGGCAAAACCAGCAGTTGCCCCTTCCATCTTACATACTTTTTCCACAAACTCATTAGTGTTCGGGTTGCTGTAGCGGCTATAAATATTTCTATCTTTCTCTTCAGCAAATGATGCACGCATGTCTTCAGCATCTTCAAATACAAAACTAGAAGTTAAGTACAATGGTACTGAGTGCTCTAAATATTGGGTGCGTTCTAATTGGGTACGGATGGCTTCAGTTTCAAAACCAAATTCTTCTTTGTTCATGTAGTTAATTATTAAAAGTGTTCCACAAAGATTCAAAGAGGAAGCTCAAAGGTTCACTAAATAGTATTATGTTTTATCTTGTTCTAAAACGGGTCAAATTAGACTTTTGCTAATTCAACTCCATTTAAAATTACTTTATAGTGAATCGTTGCCGTTGGCTCTAATGTTTTAGAAACGGAGCAGTATTTCTCAAAAGAGAGTTGTGCAGCTTTTGCAGCTTTATCCTCTTTTATGTCACCTTCTAAATAAAAAACAACATGGATATCTTTAAACGGCTTCGCTTCTCCCACTTGCACACGCTCTCCTTCTACCTCAGCTTTGAAAGAACTAATCTCTTGTCGCTGCTTCTTTAGAATTGAGATCATATCGATAGCGCTGCATCCCGCAACTCCCATCAAGACCAACTCCATGGGGCTAGCTCCTAAATCATCACCGCCAAATTCAGAACGGTTATCTACATTTACTAAATGTCCACGTTCGTTTTTTAATTCGAAATGGTAATTCTCGTTTACTCTGTCTAATGTTATTTTCATTGCTTATTTATTTTATTACGCGAATGAAACTGATTTTCAAACGCAGATTCTTTTATTTTAATTATTCGTCATAATACGAGTAAGAACATCAAAATTGAAACTAACCAAAATATACTATTGAACCAGCCATCTATGAATAAAGACTTATCCATTGTCCAAAAGCTGTCAACACTGTTTCTCTCATATTTTAAATAGAATAATTTACTTAAACCATAATATACAGACTGTGCAATCAACGGTATAAATAATGAATTGATGGCTGTGTTTTTCCCAAGGCCTAAACCTAAACATACTAAAGCAACTAAAAACAATATTATATTTAAAATTAATAGTTTAAGAAACCAGTCTTTCTTATCTAATTTGCTTTTATCAAGCAAAAATACGATTGTCACATTCATTCCAATTAAAATAAAAATGACATCCATACTGTATACTTTTTTACATCAAAAATCGTTAATCTACGATCTTAAATCTTTTAATTACCCCTTACACGCAAGGGGGCTCTACCCTTTATCAGACAATCTTAATATATCACCAAAAACTCCTCTCGCAGTAACTGCAGATCCGGCTCCAGCTCCTTGTATAACAATAGGTCTATCACCATAGGATTCTGTGTATATTTCGAAGAAAG
>JBLIKD010000043.1:0-14100 GCA_047636275.1 Flavobacterium sp.
AATATATATTGTTTTTCTAGATAATTTGGGAATCTTACTTTTTACATCCTTGGTTATCCATTCTTCTTTTTTTCTTCTTTTTTCTACTTTGGTTCGTTCCATTGGTATTAATTCTACGTTTAATTGAGTTTTTTAATTGTAACTAATTTAAAATAAAGCAGTTGTGTTAATTAAAGTTACAAAAAAAAAGTTAAAAACAAATTATAACACATTAATTTTACTAAAAATAAAAAAACTATTAAAATTTAAATTAGTATTTTTAAATTCTTTGAGAAGATTTATTTTTATTTAAAAGATTATTCTTTTTACAATTACAGTTAGCAACGTAGTTGATACTAAAAGTAAAGAACAAACGAACAAATTAGTAAAATTTTTTAAATCGATTTTGGGGAAAATAAGTTACTATGTTAAGAATCAGCCTAGCCGCCCAATACGATAGCCAGTTTATAAAACTGGAAGATATATTATTCCTTTTTTTTAGTGATTTATGAGTTATTGTTTGACATTGCGTCATGACCTCGTCGAGGTGTTCTAAATAGCTGCTGGCAAATGCAGTAGATTTAATTTCAACATTCATTTCAAGGCTTCCATAAGAGCTCAGATTATTGAGGTTGAAAGAACCGATAGTGGTCCAATGGCCGTCAACAACTGCCGCTTTTCCATGCAAAACGGTTTTGTCCCATTCATATAACTCAATGTTATCATCCAAAAGAGTAGCGTAAATATGATGGGTTGCTCGTCTGGAAAGAGTAACGTCTGAGATGCCGGCGAGGATTAGTTTAATTTTGACTTTATTTCTTGCTGCTTTCTTTAGTGCGATATTCATTCTTCTGCTTGGAAGAAAATAGCTTCCCACTATGACAATTTCTTTTGTGGCAGTATTGAAGGCATTAAGATAAGCGTCATAAATTTCGTTTTTCCGTTTCAGCCAGTCATTTTGAATAATACTGACGATGGTCTCGTCTTTTATATTTAAAGCAGATTCTATCTTCTTTTTGAAAAAGTATCTTTTCTTAAAAAAAAGATCTCTGCAAAGTAATTGAAGTCTTTTTGCAATTATCGGATCATTGATTTGTACCGCGTAATCCAACCAAGGTTCTTTTCCTGGTTTGCCATGGTATTTATTGGCAATATTTATTCCGCCAATTAGTAGGACATGGGTATCTGCAACGACGATTTTATGATGTAGTCTGCGGCCAATATAAAAAGAGTTTGCCGAAAAGAACGGAGAGAAATAGCGAAAGTGAACTCCACTTTGCCTTAAGTCTTCGGCTACTTCCTTAGGAAATGAAAAGGAGCCAAAGCCATCTAACAGTAGGTAAACCTTAACATGACGCGCTGCAGCTTCTTTAAGTTTCACTACAATGCTAGATCCAGTGGCATCATTTTTAAAAATATAGAACTGAAGATGAATTTCATATTGGACATTTTGAATTATTTGCTCTAGCCGAGAAAAATAGTCTTCGCCACTATACACTAATTCGAGACGGTCAGGATGGGTTGTTTTTCGAATTTCAGACATAGACTTATTGTGCTTTAACCCCCTTTATCAAAAGAAATTCCAAAAGATTTTCAGTATCAAGAACCCCTATATGCTGTCCATTTTCAGTGACTACCATTAAGTTGGATTTATTCGCGGAAATTAATTCAAAGATGTCTTCCAGTAGCGTTTCCACATCCAAATAGATTACGTTTTTTTTCATAGCACTTCCTACAGTCGTATCTTCAAAATTTTCGGAAAGGGCTGCTATAATTTGATCTCGATTTAGTGTCCCAACGGGTTCATTGTTTTCTGTTATCATAAAGATCTTAGACTGACTGTCTAACAAGAGTGTAATAGCTGTTTTTATAGGCTCGTTAACATCGATACTCTGATATTGTTTCATAAGTATATCTCGTACTTTAAATCCTTTTAAAATGAATTTAGACGCTGCATGTTGTGTTTCCATTTGGGCAGCCACGATAACAAATAGCCCTATGAAAATTAGAAATGGATTGGAATAAAAGCCTAAAAAAATAAATCCTATTGCTATAAATTGACCGATTCTTGCCGCAATTTTGGTTGCGATATGTCTTTTTAATTTAAAGGACAATAGTGCTCTAAGGACACGCCCTCCATCCATGGGGAAGGCTGGAATTAAATTAAAGACGGCCAATACGATATTCACGATGAAAAAATGAAGAAAAAAATTATTCGAATTTACACCGCTTGATAATTGTGCCGCCAGAGCCTCGGCATTTTCTGGAAACGTTATAAAAAAACTAGTTATTATTGCTAAGAAAAAATTAACAAGTGGCCCTGCGAAGGCAACTATTAATTCCTCTGCCGGCTTTTCAGGCAGTCTGTCTAATCGCGCTAGACCACCAATGGGAAGCAATGTGATATCTCTTGTTTGTATTCCATATTTTCTAGCGGCGAGCGCATGTCCTAATTCATGCATTACAACTGTGACAAAAATACATAAAACGAAAACTACTGACCAAAGGATCTGAATAGCGTTATACCCTGTCCGATAATTGACATACACAATAAATACAATAAGTAACGAAAATGTCCAATGAATAAACAGGTCAATACCTGCTACTTTTCCGAGTTTAAATGTTCCTTTCATTTTTCTTAATTTTACTGTGAATGACCTGTTAATGTTTAAAAAAAAGGTTCAAATAATTTAAAATCAATAAATTATGTTAAATAAAGACTTATCTAAAGTTACGTTAATTTACACCAAAAAATTAATATATTTAGATTAGAGGACAAAAAATAGTTATGTAATAATGGATGCGTTTACAGTAAAATCAATTGGTTATTTTTTTTGGATCCGTTTAACCGTCTATCTTTTTTTTAACTTTTGGTTTAAAATTATTTTCTTCACTACAAAATAAACACTAATAAAATAGGATGATAAGAAGGCAATAATTGTTACGAAATCAATCCATTTTTACGGAAAGTAAATCCCCGTTAGTTTTAGAATCAGAAAATGGATTTAAGAATTACGGTAATTAGGTTAGCCAAGAAGTTTGCGTACTCTCTACCGCCAATCTCTAAAGATGCAATAGCCAAAGCCATACCAATTCTCAAAAATCCCACACGAAAAAGCAGTAAGAGATAAAACAATCAAATTTGAAAGTAGCCATCGCGGTATTATACAACCAAACATATTAAACAACATGAGTACGTTGTGAAATATAATGAAGAAGTAATCAAGAATAGATTTGTCTATAAGAGGATGCATGCAATAGAATTATTGAGGTGGTTTTAAAAGTAATTAGCATTTTCAGTTAAGTGCAATCGAGAATATAACTAACAGAATAGTAATATATCCCTACTTCGGTCTAGGGCGATGTGCTAATAGTATTGAACGTAGCTATTTTGAGACCTTCTTGCTGTTTTTTCTACGTAGTATCCATTTTGCTATTTCTACCGCCCAAAAAACAATACTTGAGACCAGCAGGGTTAGTATTAATTCATACAACGAGAGCGGTTGGGTTTTGAAAACTACATTGAAGAATGGAACATAGATAATCGTCAGTTGGAGAAAGACGGTTAGGAGCAACGCCCCTAAAAGAGGTTTATTTGAAAAAAGTCTAATTTTAAATAGTGATTCTCTTTCAGAACGAATTGCCATTACATGGCCCATCTGACTAAAACAGAGGACCGTAAAAGCAAGTGTTTGCCAATGTGGAATGTTGGCGTGAATAGCCCAGTACTGAATTCCCAAAGTGACCAAACCCATCAGTAAACCAACGCTTATGATATGTAATGCCATCTTACCGGCAAAAATATTTTGTTGTGGGTCCCTTGGCGGCCGATGCATGACGCTACCTTCCGCTGGTTCGGAGGCTAACGCCAATCCTGGTAATCCATCTGTTACAAGATTAATCCATAAAATATGAATGGCCAGCAATGGAAAAGGTAAACCAAAAAAAGGAGCAAAGAAAATAGCACAGATTTCTCCGAAATTCCCTGTCAGGATGTACTTTATAAATTTTAAAATATTATCAAATATCACACGACCGTCCTTCACAGCTATCAATATAGTAGAAAAATTATCATCAAGTAGAACCATGTCGGCCGCTTCTTTGGAAATGGCTGTCCCATTGATTCCCATAGCAATCCCGATATTAGCGCTTTTAAGGGCGGGAGCATCATTTACACCATCACCGGTCATCGCTACAAACTGGTCTTTTGTTTGCAGTGCTTTGATAATTTTTAATTTTTGTTCCGGGTTGACGCGGGCATAAACACGAACATGTTCCACTATATCTGAAAACTCTTTTTCTGATAACGTAGCTATTTTTGCTCCGGTCAATATAAGATCTTTGCCTAAGGTGATAATGCCCAACTGCTTTGCAATGTTTTTTGCTGTGAGTTCGTGGTCGCCGGTAATCATCACAGGGATTATTCCGGCTTGTATGCATGCTGAAACTGCCTTTTTTGCTTCACTCCTTGGCGGATCAATCATACCAGCAAATCCGATAAAGGTTAATGAAGATTCTATCTCCTCTACATCTAAGATTTTCGGTAAAGTTCGTATCTCTTTTATGGCATAGCCAATAACACGATACCCTTCGTTGGCTACTTCATTTGCTTTTAGTTCAAAGACAGTAACAAGTGGCTTTTGATGTTCATCTATTTTGTCTAACAGTACATCGACAGCCCCTTTGGTAATAACCAGTATTCCTTTTTCTGTTTGATGTATTGTAGTCATGCATTTTCTTGACGAATCGAATGGAAATTCGGCTACTCTGGGAAATTTTTCTTCTAGTTCCTGCTTTTTCCAGTTTTCACTTAAGGCGTATTGTACCAATGCAATCTCAGTTGAATCGCCATGCCAGCCTCCGCCTTCTTTTTCCGAGACATCACTATTTAATACCATGGCAGTGAGTAGGGCATTCTTTTGACTAAAATTCGTTTCGGTTTTTATATTAGGAGTTAGATAGACTTTCTTTACGGTCATTTTATTCTTGGTCAGCGTACCGGTTTTATCAGTGCAGATATAGGTAACCGATCCAAGTGTTTCGACCGCTGGAAGTTTTCGTACAAGTGCATTACTTTTTGCTAATCGTTTAGCACCAAAGGCAAGTGCGATGGTAACTAGCGCGGGCAAGGCTTCCGGAATGGCGGCCACAGCTAGCGAGATCGACGTTAACAGCATGCTTAAAAGAGCTTCGCCATTGAGCCATCCTATCATAAAAATCAAAGCACAAATTATCAGGATGATAATAGACAACCGTTTACTGAAAGCAGCCAATCTTATTTGTAATGGAGTTGATGAATCTTGTGATTGAACCATTTGTGCAATGTGACCAAGTTCCGTTTCCATAGCGATTGCCGTGACATAAGCGCTTCCGTGTCCTTTTGTGATAAAAGAGCCTTTGAATCCTAAATTGCTGTAGTCTCCAAAGGAATAAGCGCCAGTGGGTAGTTTCTCTGACGTTTTATCAATAGTATTTGATTCGCCCGTGAGTGTTGATTCATCTACTTTTAATTGATGGGTTTCGATAAAACGAACATCAGCGGGGATTCTGTTTCCGGCTTCGAGCAAAACTACATCACCAGGAACTAGGTCATCTGTTGCTATGGCTATTTTTTTTCCTGCCCGAAGTACCCTTGTTTCATCAGAAATTATATTTTTAAGCGCTTCCATCGCTTTTTCAGCTCGGTATTCTTGTACAAAACCGATTACGGCGTTTACAATAATTATGATAAGAATAATAATGGTATCTGTTATTCCTCCCAGAAATCGCGACACGATAGCCACAACAATCAAAATTAGAATCATAAAATTAGACAATTGATGAAGGATTATCCGTAAAACAGTATTCTTTTTTTTATATTCAATCTTGTTTTTACCGTACTGAGATTGTCGTTGATTAGCCGTTTTTTCATCTATACCTGAGGGGGTTGTGCCCAACTTCTCGGATACTTCAGAAAGAGGAAGTAAGTGCCAATCGATGTTCATCTGAATTTATTTTAATTAATCGTTCTTTATCTTTTTTAAATTTTAATTAAGGTAGTAATTACTTGAACCCATAGAGATGTTTTAATCGTATTTGCTTTCAGAAATCGATGCTATATTTAAAATTCTAAAAGTAAAAATGAACTACATTGCTGCGTTTTGTCAGGTAAAAAAAAGCAATAGTATACTTCAAGGACTTGTGCACTAACTAAATAAAAAGGGGTTGTTTGAATTATTATTATTATTATTATTATTATTTCAAACGAATCATTTTAGTTCGTTTTCAGAGGTGCCATTGTATGTCCATGCATTAAAATTTGCGATAGTGGTTCGCGCAATTCCTTCTAATGCTTCGTTAGTTAAAAAGCCTTGATGTCCTGTAATTAACACATTAGGGAAGGAGCGAAGTATCGTGTATAAATGATCTCCCAGTTTTTCAGTAATGCGGTTACTAAAGAAAATTGCTCTTTCTTTCTCATAAACGTCTAAACCAGCCGCTCCAATATTTCCCATTTTGAGTGCATCAATTAAATCTTCGGTATTTACGACAGTTCCTCTTGCGGTATTAATAAACACAACTCCCTTTTTCATCAGACTAAAGGATCTTTTGTTGAACATGTATCTTGTTTCAGAGTTAAGGGGGCAATGAACTGAAATTACATCTGAAGCAGCACAAAGTTCTTCTAGTGTAGTGTAGCTTATATCTATTTGCTGCATTAGTTCCGCATTTTCCTCTGGATCACAGGCTAAAATTTCGCAACCAAAACCATGCATTATTTTTGCAAAAGCAGCACCTATTTTACCGGTTCCAATAATCCCCACAGTTTTTCCATGCAAGTCAAATCCCACTAAATAATCCAGACGGTAGTCACCCATCTGCATTAGTTTTTGACCTAAGATAATCTTTCGATTTAATGCCAATAATAATGCTACCGCATGCTCAGCTACTGAGTAAGGCGAGTATGCAGGAACATTGGCCACTTTGATGCCTAGAGCTCTTGCTTTTTTTAAATCGATATTATCATATCCTACAGATCGTAAGGCAATATACCTGACGCCACACAAGTATAATTTTTCTAGCACGCTAGCTGAGGCACTATCAGCGGTGAAAAGGGAAATGCCTTCAAAGCCTTCCGCAAGTTTTACCGTGTCTTCATTTAGAGCTTGGTTCGTATATTCGAATTCTAATTTTCCGTGGGTAGCATTCTCGATAAATGGTTTGTCAAATGCGTATATGCTGTACATTAAAATTTTCATGATGTTTTTTTTTATTTCTAAATAAGTAATGTTTGCTTTTTTAGAGTCTCCCGATTCATTTTGTGGATAAATTATTTGGTTAAAACAGCTTAAATCGTTTTCCAACGGTTTAAAGTGGGTAGAATGTTTACGGAATCTTGAATTAGATGTTCTGAAAGTTGCAGTTTTTTCATCTGGGTTTCTATCGTTTCCTTCATGTCATTAAATGTCATATGTGGTTCGACGAAAGACCCTGCATCAAAACAAAATTTGCAATACTCATCCGTTTTTAAACCATTAGTTTTTGTTCCTTTCAATTGCTCGGTGTCAAGTGGTATTCCACAACTTTGACATAATGTTGGTAGTATCATGTTTTCTATTTTAAAGGGTTCGATTATACTATTTTAATCTCTTTAGATTTAATCTGGAATTTTAAAATCGGATGGACCCTGATTCATTAGTATGGAAAAAGACAGTGCTTTTTCAGATAGATGTTCGGTCGCATCCGTAAGAGTGCTATAACGAAGAGTGGGAAGTCGCTCCACCAATTGTTTTATGTTTTTTTTATATAACTTTGAAGTGGCAACCAATACCGTCGCATCACCTTTACTTACTCTTTGATTAATAGGCTCGGGGCCAAATACAGCAAATAAAGGAGGAACAACAGCGGTATATTTTAATGTTTCCAAAAAAGCAGCAACAAATAATTTAGGAATTTTTCGCGTTAGCGAGAAAACAAGTTCCCCTTTTTTAGCCTTCAGTTTTTTAAGGATATTGGCAAACTTGGAGCTTTGGGGTTTCAAATTGGAGTAGTTGAAATCCTCAGTACTTCGGTCTTTTCGAATAAAACGAAGTTCAATCGTATTTTTAAGATGGTTTTGGGTATGCCTGTCGACAGCTTCGTAAGCAATATTTAGTCCTTTCCCATCGGGGAGTCCGCTTAATTCCCGAGCACAATATTTCCACGAGAAAGTAGCTTTTACTCTGTCGTAATTCGAAAGGTTGTGTTGAATTATTAGATCAGGATTGCTTGAATTCATAAGAGTTAAATTAGTTAATTAAGTTATCTATCGTGCCACAAAACCACCATCGACGACCATGGCATGTCCAGTTATAAAAGAGGCTTCGTCTGAGCACATCCATACTACGGCATTGGCGATTTCCTCTGGCTGCCCCATGCGTCCAACGGGTTCTAATGCCGTAAATTGTTCTATGGCTTCTTTCTTTTTTCCCGTAAGGCGATCCATCATGGGAGTTTGTATAACTCCTGGACAAACGGTATTCATTCGGATTCCCTGTCCGGCATATTCCAATGCAGCTGTTTTCGTTAATCCGATTATACCATGCTTTGAGGCAACGTATGCAGGCAGTCCTTCAAAACCAACAAGTCCAGCGACCGAAGAGCAGTTGACGATGGTACCTTTACCTTGTCTAAGCATTTCAGGAATTTCATGTTTCATGCAGAGCCAAATCCCTTTCAGGTTTATAGCAATGGTTTTATCCCAATTTTCCTCTGTGCAATCAGCCGTAGGAGCAGAATCACCTTCAATACCAGCATTGTTAAAGGCATAATCCAATCGCCCAAAAGTACCTATGGTTTTTTTGACCATGGCTTTTACATCGGCACTTTTCGAGACATCGCATTTAATAAAAATAGCTTCCGCATCCAAGTCTGTAAGACTCTCCATAGTTTCAGGGCTTTCATGCCAATCTACAATAACAATTTTCGCTCCTTTTTTGGCGAAAGCTAATGCAGTGGCCCTCCCTATTCCTGAAGATCCTCCTGTAATAATCGCTACTTTATTTTTAAATGCTGTTTCCATAATTTTGTCTTATAGCCGTACCGTATTTTTTTTTTCGGTTGCCAAAATATTTTCAATTCCTTTGATGAGGGCATCGGGATTAAATGAAATGCTATCTATTCCTTCTTCTACTAAAAACTGGGCGAATTCCGGAATGTCACTGGGCGCCTGACCGCACAATCCGACTTTTATTTTATTTCTCTTGGCTGCATGGATCGTTTCCCTGATTAAATTTTTTACCGCTGGGTTCTGTTCGCTAAACAAATCACTTATTAATGCAGAATCACGATCTAGACCTAGGGTGAGTTGTGTTAAGTCATTGGAACCGATAGAAAATCCGTCAAAAAGAGACGCAAATTCATCAGCCAATATCACGTTACTGGGGATTTCTATCATGACGTAGACCTCAAGACCGTTTTCACCTTGTACTAATTTGTTGCTTGCCATCTCTGCCAGTACTTTTTCTCCTTCTTCCATGGTTCTGCAAAAAGGTATCATCAGTTTTACGTTGAGAAACCCCATTTCATTTCTCACTTTTTTCATCGCTTCGCATTCTAGGGCAAATCCTTTTCTATAAAAATCGCTGTAGTAACGGGAGGCACCCCGGAAACCAATCATCGGGTTTTCCTCGTGGGGTTCAAAGTATTCTCCGCCTATAAGATTAGCGTATTCGTTGCTTTTAAAATCGCTCATTCTCACAATTACATCTTTGGGATAGAAAGCTGCAGCTACGATTGAGACCGCTTCAGCCAGTTTATCAATAAAATATTTTTTGTTGTTACTATATCCTTTCGTTAATCCCGAAATTTGGTCAATTACCGTTTGATTAGTTACTTTTTCTGGTTCACAAAGTGCCAGCGGATGAATCTTAATGCTATTTGAAATCGCAAACTCCATTCGCATCAAACCAACCCCCTTATTTGGGTAGTTACTCAGTTCAAAAGCGCTATCAGGATCTGCGAGAATAAACATTGGGTCGGTGTCCGGCATGGATAATTGACTGAAATCCTGTTCTGTTACTTCCCATTTTAATTCGCCTTCATATATGTTACCGTCCTTCCCTTCAGCACAGGATACCGTAATTTGCTGTCCGTTTTTTATAAGTTTAGTGGCATCACCGCAGCCTACCACGGCAACGACGCCGAGTTCTCTAGCTACAATCGCGGCATGACTGGTTCGTCCTCCTTTATTAGTAATAATGGCAGCTGCCTTTTTCATGATTGGATCCCAATCTGGATTAGTCAAATCGGTAACGAGAATTTCCCCTTTTAATAATTGATTTCCTTCCTGCGGACTATTAAGTATGCGCGCTTTTCCGGTAGCTATTTTATCACCTAATGCAATTCCCTGTGTGATAAGGGTACCTTTTTCGTTGAGTTTGTAAATCTCCCGGACTTGTGTTTTATCTTTCCCATGAACCGTTTCAGGGCGTGCCTGAACAATATAAAGCTGATTGTTTACCCCGTCTTTTGCCCATTCAATATCCATAGGCTTTTTATAATGTTTTTCAATTTTGTAACACCATTGCGAAAGTTGGATGACTTCTTTGTCATTTAATGAAAATTGATTTTGTTTCTCTGCAGATGTGGGGTTATTTATTATGGTATGTTCAAAGGAGGTTTCTTCGCTCTTTTCGGCATAAATCATCGTAAATTCTTTCTTGCCGCAATGCCTTTTCAGAATGGGGTTCAGTTTTGCATTTTCTAAAGTCGGCTTAAAGACCATCCACTCATCCGGTGTTATGGTACCCTTGACAATATTCTCACCCAGACCCCAACTGCCGTTGATTATGATGGTATTTTGAAAACCAGAATCAGGATCAATAGTAAAGGCAACGCCGGAAGAAGCTTTATCGCTTCGTACCATCTGTTGTACACCAACAGAGATCGCAATATCTAATTTTGTAAAACCCATATCATGACGGTACTTTATAGCACGATTCGTAAAAAGAGATACGTAACAGCCATGTATAGCATCAAGTAATTGATCAAGACCACTAATGTTTAGGAAAGACTCCATTTGTCCTGCAAAACTTGCTGACGGTAAGTCTTCTGCTGTTGCACTGCTTCGAACCGCCACTCCAAGATTTCTTGTTTCACTTTGTTTGCTTAGTGATTGGTAAGCAGAACTAATTTCAGCGCGTATTTCGTCAGGAATAGTCGCCGACAGAATTAACGCTCTTGCCTTCTCGCCAATTTCAGATAGGTTTAGGTATTCTTTTGTGTCTAATAGATTCACGATATCATCCAATGATTTTTCTAAATTGTTTTGTTGTCTAAAAAGACGGTATCCTTCTGCAGTAACCGCAAACCCATTAGGAATATTGACCCCAATAGGATTCAATTGATTGTATAGTTCGCCAAGCGAAGCATTTTTACCCCCAACTTCATCTATAGCATTATTACCAATTTGGGTGAAGAATAAGATATATTTCGGTTTTTCCATTTTTAATATATTAAAGTTCAAGTGACGACTGTTTTTCTTTTGATAAGCCAATAAAAAAATATTGGAAGCATTCTTTTATGATTGGGAATCAAAAAATAATTTTTGTACCTCGCATTAGACTTACAAGTACAATTTGTTAGTTAAAAGAGGAACTTCGTAGGTTTGTTCCTCCACACTAATTTAGTATAATACTAATTTAATAAAAAAAAAATTTTTTTTGTCTAAAAAGCACGCTTATTTTAAAATAAATAAAATTTAATCATCTTATTAACAGAGGATTGTGTTTTTTTTATTTTGAATATTTAGTATAATTAGCAGTGATTTATTTTATCATATTTAGTGTTATTTGTTCAGTTACGAAGTCGTTAAAGTTAATCTCAGGTGAGTGCTTATTATGCAGGGTCATAATTAACAGGAAAAAACAGCTTTAATTCAATTATTATTTTATTTTTGTATAGTGTCAGAAATAAACTGTTTATTTCAATCTTCTTAAGAACAGATGATAAGTAATTAAAGTAAGCAGTTTTTTTTGTACAACGTTTAAAAACAAAGGAATACTCCCCCCCAAATAATGAAAACACCATTAGCACCTTTAAATGAACCAGAAAGGCTTAAAGCCCTAGAAAGTTATTCCATTATGGATTCTTTACCTGAAAAAGAGTATGATTCTATTACACAATTAGCTTCTTATATTTGCGGGACTCCTATTTCCTTGATCACTTTATTGGATGAAAATCGACAATGGTTTAAATCAAGTCTCGGTTTAGATGTTACTGAAACTCCTCGAGACATTTCGTTTTGCCAACATACAATTATGGGCGAGGGGGTGTTCGAGGTTAATGATGCATTAGAAAATGAACTTTTTGCTAATAATCCCTTAGTAACTGGAGATCCCGGGATTCGATTTTATGCTGGTGCTATAATTAAGGATGCTAATGGATTTACTTTAGGCTCGCTTTGCGTGATTGATACAAAGCCAAGAACACTTTCTGATGAACAGAAAAATGCATTAAAATTGTTGGCAAATCAAGTTGTTTTGTTGTTGGACTTGAGAAAAAAAAATGCCCGCCTTGTAACTACTCAATTAGAGTTTGAGCGTTTTATTGAAATTCCAAACAGTTTAGTTTGTATCGCTAATCTTGACGGGAGCTACATCAAAGTAAATCTTGCTTTTGCTACTATTTTAGGATACGTTAAAAAAGAATTAGAAGGAAAATCATTTTTAGATTTTATTCATGCTGACGATTTAGCAATCAGTATAAAAGAAGTTGATAAACTCGCAAAAGGATGTAAGCTGATCAGTTTTGAAAATCGTTGCCGCTGTAAAAATGGGAGCTATGTTCTTTTAAGTTGGAATGTTTCACCAGATCTTGAAACTGGAAATTTGTACTGTATTGCAAGAGACATTACTTTTGAACGAAGTCAACAAGAAATAGTAGTGCAAACTACTAATGAGTTGAAAGCTATACTTAATGCCTCTGAATTCTCGATAATAGCGACAGACCTTGACGGTATGGTGAAAGAATTTAATAAGGGAGCTGAAGTTTTACTGGGTTATAAATCGGAAGAATTGGTAGGGAAAAATTCAGTTGCTATTTTCCATTCGATAGACGAGGTTGTACAACGTTCCCAAGACTTAAGTGAGGAACTCGGTGAAACTATTGAGCCGGGATTTGATGTGCTTTTTATTAAAACTCGAAAATATGGGATTGCAGATACGCATGAATGGACTTATTTAAGAAAAGATGGGACTACTTTTCCTGTCGTATTATCAATCACTGCTATCAAGAATATCGAAGGAGAAATAACCGGTTACTTAGCAATAGCAAAGGATATATCAGCGGAAAAGGAAGCGAAACTTAATTTAATTAACAGCAATAATTTGTTGGATGAGTCTGAACGGATAGCTAAAACAGGAAGTTGGAAATACAATATCAAAACAAATAGTCTGATCTGGTCAAAAGGACATTATCGTGTTTTTGAATTCGAAAAATTACCCAAAGGCGTACTTTATAATGCCTACAGAAGTCGCATTAATCCTTCAGACCGAATAGTTTTAGATGAGTTATTTGAAAATATCGTAAAAACAGGTACAGATTTTAAAGTTATTTATAGAATAGTCTTTCCGGATGGCAGAACCAAACAAATTTTAGAAACAGGTAGGCCGCTTAAAAACAGAAGCGGAAAAGTAATAGGAATGCAAGGGACAATTAAAGATGTAACAAATGAAAACAGAATAGAAGAAAATTTAAGAAGTGCTAATAAATTATTAGATGAGTCTCAACGAATTTCTAAGTCGGGAAGTTGGAAACATGATTTAATTACTAACGACTCAATCTGGTCAAAAGGGCATTATGAAATTTTTGAATTAGAGGAACTGCCATCAGATCAACTCTATGCTGTTGCTAGGTTAAGAATTCACCCTGATGATCTATCGATACTTGATGAAGCTGATAAAATCGTAATGGAAACAGGAAGCGATTTTGAGATTAGTTATAGAATTCTATTTCCTGATAAAAGAATTAAGCAAATCAGAGAAATTGGTAAACCCTATAGAGATGAAAGCGGTAAAATCGTAGCAATGCAGGGATCCATACAGGATGTCACAAAGGAAAAAGAAACGGAACTTAATTTAAGTAACAGTAATAAACTATTAG
>JBLIKD010000044.1:0-13876 GCA_047636275.1 Flavobacterium sp.
TTTCTGTTGAAACTCCATTTTTGGAAAACTGAAATCCGGTCCTGCAGTGTTAAGTCGGTGAAGTTGTCTTTGTTATTGTCAATTGGGTTACTGTAATTGAAATAATTAATTCCAGTTAATACGGCAGCGGCGTCGCTAACATTTGCTTTAAAACCGATGTCGACATTCACTTCGCCCCAGCCGGTAGCAAAGGCGTCAGCAGAAAAAACAGGCGCATTTTTTGGATTTTTTGTAATGATATTTATCAACCCTCCCACAGCTTCACTTCCATAGAGAGAGGAAGCCGGACCTTTGACGATTTCGATGCGTTCTAATAAGGAGTTGGGAATTCCAGACAAGCCATACACTGTCGAAAGTCCGCTAACAATTGGCATTCCGTCAATTAAAACTAAAGTGTAAGGCCCTTCTAGTCCATTAATATGAATGTCTCCCGTATTGCAAACATTACAATTCAATTGTGGCCGAACCCCATTTACATTCTGTAACGCTTCAAAGATGTTTGCTGTTGGGTTTTTCTGGAAGAAAACGGGTTTATAAACTTCTACGGGAACAGGGCTTTCCATGCGGCTGACTGGCTTTAACGTTCCGGTGATTACGATCTCATCGAGTGTAGTATCATCTCTTAAATTAAAGTCTAAGATAATTGTAGTGGTGTCCGTAATGATGATGCGTTGCGTTTGGGATTTAAAACCGGTATAGGTAGCGGTAACTTCAAAGTTTCCCATTGGAATACCATTAAAATGATAAGAACCGTTTGAAGTACTGATCGTTGATTTTTTACTGTTTTTCAACACAATATTGGCCAGTTGCAAAGGCATACCGTCAGCAGTGACCGTTCCCTTTATTGTGGTTTGAGCAAATGAAATGGTAGTGACTAGAATATAAAATAATAAAATTAGATTTTTCAAAACTATGTTTTAGAAATATGTTAAATAAATATTTAGGCAAATCTAAAAATTATATTTGATATAACAAAAAAACATAATTATATTTGCTCCATATAGTTGTAATATGGGAAAATCCTTAGAGGAAGTAAATGAGTCAGTTTCGACCCTAGATAAAAAATCAGCTTTTAGGAAAATACTAGCCTTTTTTGGTCCCGCATACTTGATTAGTGTAGGTTACATGGATCCAGGAAACTGGGCGACTGATCTTGCAGGAGGGAGTCAGTTTGGGTATTCCTTACTTTGGGTTTTATTGATGAGTAACATTATGGCTTTGCTACTTCAAAGTTTAAGTGCGCGATTAGGAATTGTTACACAGCGTGATTTAGCTCAGGCTTCGCGGGAAACGTATTCGCCATTTATCAATTACATTCTTTACTTTTTAGCTGAAGTTGCTATTGCTGCCTGTGATCTCGCTGAAGTTTTAGGAATGGCGATAGGTATAAATCTTTTGTTTGGGATTCCGCTTATTGAAGGAGTAATGATTACGGTATTAGACACTTTTCTATTGTTGTTCTTAATTAATAAAGGCATTCGAAAAATGGAGGCTTTTATCATAGCACTGGTTATGGTAATAGGGGTTTCTTTTATTTTTGAAATGATTTTTGCACAACCTGATATGGGGGATGTGCTCTATGGTTTAATTCCTTCGATGCCTAACGAAACAGCATTATATATTGCAATTGGTATCATAGGAGCTACCGTGATGCCACATAATTTATATCTGCATTCTTCTTTGGTGCAAACCAGAAAATTTGACAGAACTACGGAAGGCATTAAGCAGGCTTTAAAATATAATTTTATTGATTCGACGATTGCGTTGAATTTGGCTTTTTTTGTAAATGCAGCGATATTAATTTTGGCTGCAGCCACATTTTATAAAGTTGGAATGTATGAAGTTGCTGAAATTCAGGATGCGCATAAGTTTTTAGCACCATTATTAGGGACTAAATGGGCACCTATTTTATTTGCGGTAGCATTGATCGCTGCAGGACAAAGTTCGACGATAACAGGAACATTGGCCGGTCAAATTATCATGGAAGGCTATCTTAATTTAAGGATTCAGCCGTGGGTGCGTAGAATAATCACTCGATTGATTGCCATTATTCCGGCAGTTGTCGTAATTAGCATCTTTGGGGAAGGGGTGACAGGGAAATTGTTGATTTTAAGTCAGGTGATTTTGAGTTTGCAACTGGGTTTTGCCATTATTCCACTGATTCATTTTGTAAGTGATAAATCTAAAATGCGCGGATTTCATATTAGTAGAACAACACAAGTAGCATCTTGGATCGTGGCTTCTATTATTGTGGTACTGAATGGGAAATTAGTTTATGATGAAATAAGCGGTTGGTTAGAGGATTCAGAAAACCCTATTGTTTTATGGCTTACAGTGGTTCCGTTAGCGTTAAGTTTCTTGATATTATTACTGTATATCGTTTTTAAGCCGTTTGTTAAAAAATCAAAAATTGCAATTCAAAACCACTCTCCACATAATTTAAAGCTGAAATTTTCTAAGTCAGAAAGTTATGCTAAAAAAAATATTGCTGTTTCTGTTGATTTCTCATCTGCTGATGAAATCGCATTGAACAGTGCCTTTGAATTAGGAGGGACAGCAGCTAACTATACGTTGATTCACGTAGTAGAAACGGTTGGTGCAATGATTTATGGAGAGAATATTGATGATCATGAAACATCAGTGGATGAAAAATTATTGGAAGAATACAAAGTAATTCTATTAGAAAAAGGATTTAAAGTAGCGATTCAACTGGGCTTCGGTAAGCCAAATAAAGTGATACCAGAAATTATTAATGAAGGAAGTTTTGACGTGTTAGTTATGGGAACCCATGGTCATACGGGATTCAAAGACTTACTTTTTGGAACTACCGTTGATAAGTTGCGGCACAAGATTTCTATCCCATTGTTTATAGTAAAAAATTAAAATAATAAGGAGCTTAATCCCATCATCCGGTCTATCTTTATTTTTTTAAAGAAAAAAATAAAGAATGCCGCTACTATCGGGGCTAAAAAAATATAATAATGACATTCTCAGAAGAAAATTATCTTAAAGGCATATATCATCTTACGGTTGTTTCCAATTCCGAAGTGAGTACCAACGCCATTGCCGAAATGATGGATACAAAAGCATCCTCCGTTACTGACATGCTAAAGAAATTAGCCGAAAAAGATTTGGTTAATTATATAAAATATCGCGGAGTTTCCTTGACAGAGCGGGGCAAGTTAGCTGCTAAAATGATTGTTAGAAAACACCGACTTTGGGAGGTTTTCTTAGTGGAAAAATTAGATTTTTCTTGGGATGAGGTACATGAAATTGCAGAACAGTTAGAACACATCAAATCAGAAAAACTGATTAACAAATTAGATAATTTTTTAGGAAATCCTACCGAAGACCCTCATGGGGATCCAATTCCGAATGCCAAAGGACAAGTTTTGAAAATCGAAAAGCAATTGCTTTCGGAACTTGCTGAGAGTCAAAAAGGAATCTGTGTAGGGGTGAAGGATACTTCATCAGAGTTCTTGAAGTATTTAGACAAACAGGAAATAGCTTTGGGCTCTGAAATTGAGATTATTGAAAAGGAAAGCTTTGATTCCTCGTTTAGAATACGCGTTGGAATCAAAGAAATAACGGTTTCAAATAAAATAGCAAGTAATTTATATATTAAATAATTATGTTTCAATCTGTAGTAGATTATTTCACAAGCATTGACCCAATATTAGCCGCTCTATATGCGAGTTTATTCACTTGGTTTCTAACCGCTTTAGGGGCTTCTTTCGTTTTTATGTTTAAAAGTATGAATCGGATTGTTCTTGACGGAATGCTCGGGTTTACCGGAGGTGTGATGGTAGCAGCCAGTTTTTGGAGTTTATTAGCTCCAGCCATAGAAATGACAGGTGGCGAGGGTTTTGCTAAAGTAATGCCCGCAGCTTTTGGTTTTTTCCTAGGTGCCTTATTTATTTTTGGGATTGATAAAGTATTACCACATCTTCATATCAATTTCAAAATCAGCGAAGGAATCAAATCACCGTGGCAACGAACTACTTTATTGGTCTCTGCTATTACACTGCATAATATTCCTGAGGGATTGGCTGTTGGAGTTCTTTTCGGTGGAGTCGCAGCTGGAATTCCAGAAGCCTCTATCGCTGGGGCTGTTACATTGGCTATAGGAATTGGAATACAGAATTTTCCGGAAGGAATTGCCGTGTCAATGCCGTTACGAAGAATGGGAATGAGCAGGTGGAAAAGTTTTATGTATGGGCAATCGTCAGCATTGGTAGAGCCTATTGCAGCTGTTTTAGGGGCTTTTGCAGTTACATTTTTCACACCAATTTTACCCTATGCTTTGGCTTTTGCCGCAGGCGCTATGATCTTTGTGGTGGTAGAAGAAGTAATCCCAGAAACGCAACAGGATAATAATACGGATATCGCAACGATGGGATTCGTTGGGGGATTTATTGTTATGATGGTCCTAGATGTTGCTCTTGGTTAGGAATACCAAGTGTTTATGGATTACTAATAAAAGAAAATTTAATTTTGTTTTTTTAATATAGCATATGATAAAGTCATTGCTATTTCTTTTAGTCCTTCTTAGTAATTTAGCATTGGCGCAAAGCCCAAAATCTTAAAAAATCAAATACGTAAATGTGATTCAAAAACGGTGCTCTTGCCAAAAAAGGAGGCAGTTGGTTTTAATGAGGTACTTTCGGAGTCGCGTTGTCTTGAAGGAGCTAAAGGTGTCTAGGCGGGGGAAATTAAAGTAAGTGTATCTATTTATGAGGGTAGAAAACTGATAACGAATGATGATTTAGGAATTTCGGAAAAAAAAGATTTAGTAAATAAAGAGTGGTTTATGAAGTGCCTAACACTTATACAACATAATATAAAAAGTATCAATGTTGTATTTTACCCGAAAGTGGGTGTTATAATTGACCCCACAGCGTATTATATAAAGCTAGTATATAGCTAAATAGTTTAGTGACAGCCGCAGTCTCCACTGCCACAGTCTTTAGCAGATTTTTTCTTTTTGAAAAAGAATTTTTTACTTAGGAAGGCTAAAGCTATTCCTAGTGCAACGAAAGCTATAATTTCTTGAATATCCATACTACAAAAATAAGAAAAAGCAACCTAAAAAGGTTGCTTTTTAAGTTAAACTATTTATCTGTTTTTAGAATTCTGCCATAATTCCGAAGTTTATTCCAAAAGGATGTCCAGGTCTTAAGCCTGCTGGAACTCTAGAAACGGCATATTCTTTGTCTAATACATTGATGACATTACCCATTAGGCTGATGTATTCCGAGACGTGATATCTAGCTGATAAATCAATAATAAAATTAGAAGGTACTTTGTTTTGCGCAGGAATGGTTCCAGTTCCGGCAAGCGTCCTGAAGGCATCTACGTATTTACCGCTAACGGAAAAGTTGAATTTTGTAGTTTCTAAAGCGGCGGTGATTGCCAATTGATTTTTTGCGATGTATGGAATTTCATCACCACTTTCTACTGTACCCCAAATAGAACTCTTGAAGTTGTTTTTCAATTTAGTATCAGTGAAAGTATATGATAAAGTAACGGGTAACTTGAGTCTTTTCTCCCTGTTGTCGATTACATCGTAAGTCGCCAATAGCTCGATTCCTTTTACGGTAGCTGCACCAGCATTAAATAAATCGCCTGTTCCAGCGCCACCACCAGACATAGAATCAGAACCTTGTAGATTCGAGAAATTGTTGTAATATCCTATAACCTCTCCTTGTAATGCTCCTTTATCGAAACGAAAACCTAATTCTGTGTTCAGGCTGTTTTCGGCATCTTCTCCCGCCTTTATTCCTGGAGGCGAAAACCCTTTGTGAACACTGGTAAATATATTGTAATCATCACTAATTTTGTAAAGAACTCCTAAACCAGGAATCCAAACATTGGTCTTATTATTGGCTTTCGCTAAAGTTGTTCCTGCTCTAGTAACGTCATTAGTTCCATAGTTCAGTGAATTCAGTTTGATGTCTTCGTAACGAATACCGGGTGTGAAAGTGAATTTATCAACAGTTAAATTATAGAGAATATGTGCTGCAATAGCTTCTGCCTTTATAATTGAATTAGCGTCTGTGCCGGGAGTTCCACTGCTGGTTCTGTTCATTACCCCATTTTGTATTGCGTATCCATCGATCCATTGGAAACGATCCTCATAATCCTCATGATAGCGAATTCCAAAATCAATATCGTGTTTTGCTTTACCAGTTTTGAAGCTGTAGTTTCCTACCGATTGAATTCCTTTAGCCTCATATTTGCGATTATTTGCTTTTACTAATAATGCATCGTCTATCGTGTTGTTAGCGCCAGATATAGCGCGATATTCTGCATTGTAAGTGGTAGGGTCTGTCAGGATGTTATTGATACTTATTTTAGACGAACCTAATTTTAAAGCGTCTAACTTATACCAGTTTCTAGAGAATTGGTTTTTATAAGCTTTAGTTATAATGCTAAAGTTTTTTGTAGGTTTTATTAAATGCGTTAGCATAATTTGACGGTGTTCTGCATCAATGTAATCTTCGCTAGAACCCAAATATCTTCTGTAGGGGCTTTCTCTGTAATCGTCGTCGGTTAATCCAAGGTAGGTTTCATTTGCAAAGTCTTCGCTATATTGAAGTTTAGCGGTTAACGATTGATACACTTTTGCATCAGCATCTGAGTTAACTCTAAATTTTGCCACATAGTCGTTTCCTCTGAAACCTGTGTTTTTCGAACTATTATCAATCGTTTTGAATCCATCTGAATTTCGATTGTTGTATTCTAATACGTAACCATAGTTTTTATGTTCGTCACCAATATTGACATAGGTTTTTTTTGTGTTAAAACTTCCTATGCTGGCAGTGACACGGCCTGAAAAACGTCTTGGAATTTGAGTAGAAACCATGTTGATAGCACCTCCGGTGGTATAGGGACCGTATTGAATCTGGCTTCCACCTTTTAATATTTCGAAAGATTGCATTCTGCTCACTGTTGGAAAATAATAAGCGGCAGGAGCAGAGTATGGTGCTGGTGAAATAAGAACTCCATCTTCCATCAATGTTATTTTTTCGCTTCGGTTTGGGCTGGTTCCGCGCATTCCAATGTTTGGTCGTAAGCCAAAACCGTCTTCTTCTTGAATAGTTAGTCCTGGTACCGTTCTTAGAATTCGAGAAACATCATCGTAGTTGAAGGTTTTTAATTCTTTTGGAGATATAAAATAAGTAGAACCTGCTTTGTTTTTGGCGTTGAATTTACTTCCTATAATGGCGTCGGTGGTAATGATTACTGCATTCAAACTTTCAATACTATCTTTTCGATTTTTCGAAAATTCTTTTTCTTGTGCAAACAAAACGGATGTAACTAATAAAGAAGCTACAATTATATTATTCCTCATTTTTTTATTTAAATTAATTCTGGGTGCAAAGGTATATTCCAAAACTTATTTAGACAAATTAAAAATAACAAAAGTATAAATTTTAACGTTTGTTGACAAGTCTAAAAAAGTGCTGCGGATAAATTACTTTAGAATTTGATACGCTATGAGTGCTACGATGTATGCAAACGCACTCATCAAGATAAGTTGCCCTAACGGCCACTTCCAGGAGTTGGTTTCTTTTCTTGTTATCGCAATCGTACTGGCGCATTGCAGTGCAAAAGCATAGAACAACAATAAGGAGATCCCTGATGCGAAGTTAAACACCTTCTTTCCGGTAACTGGATTGACTTCTGCAGCCATTTTATTTTTAATGGTATCTTCATTTCCAGTACTTCCAACACTATAAATAGTAGCTAATGTACCTACGAAGACTTCGCGCGCTGCAAAAGAGCTAATGATTGCGATTCCAATTTTCCAGTCGTACCCTAGAGGAGAAATAGCAGGTTCAATACTTTTCCCCATGATTCCAATGTAAGAGTTCTCTAGTTTGTAAGCAGCTACTTTATTCTCTAGTTCCTCTTGTGGTATTCCTGCATTTTCCGTTTTTGAAAATTGTATGGCTTCTGCGTTATTGAATTTTTCCCCAGGACCATAAGAGGCCATGAACCATAGCACAATTGATATTGCTAAAATTATTTTTCCCGCGCCAAAAACAAATGCTTTTGTTTTTTCAATAACATTAAGGGCTACGTTTTTCAACATAGGCAGTTTATAGCTTGGCATTTCTACTACAAAGAAAGTTTTACACTTTATTTTCAAGATGATATTTAGAATGTAAGCCGAGAATATCGCCATTGCGAAACCGATTAGATACAGTAACATCAATGTCAATCCTTGAAGATTAAAAATCCCCAAGACATATGTGTCTGGAATTACTAACGCAATAATAATTGCATAAACGGGTAATCTGGCAGAACAGGTTGTGAACGGAGTAACTAGAATGGTTATTAAACGCTCCTTCCAGTTTTCAATATTTCGTGTTGCCATAATTGCCGGTATAGCACAGGCTGTTCCGGAAATTAAAGGGACTACACTTTTTCCTGATAAGCCGAAATTCCGCATGATTTTATCCATTAAGAAGACCACTCTACTCATATAACCACTTTCTTCTAACAGGGAAATAAAAAGAAACAAGAAGGCAATTTGTGGAATGAAAATTAGAATTCCTCCAATACCAGGAATTATTCCTTGGGACACTAAATTGGTTAATACACCTGCCGGTAGTTCGTTATTCGCTAAAGTGCTTAACGAAGCAAAAGTACTGTCTATAAAGTCCATTGGGACTTTAGACCATTCGAAAATGGACTGAAAGATTACAAATAAAATGACAAAGAAAATCACATACCCCCACAGTTTGTGGGTTAAAACGCGATCAAGCTTACTGCGAAAATCTTTTGCAATAGATGCATCTATGTTTAACCCCTCTTTTAAGACATCGTTGATAAATTGGTAGCGCTTGATGGTTTCTTTTTGTTGTAATCGTTTTAAATCCGAGTGCGATTTAGTAAAGGAACCTTGAATCTCTTTTCGTTCTAGATTCAAGAAATTCACATCTTGGGTAATCACTAGCCACAATTTATATAATAATTGGTTCGGGAATGCCTTACGAAGGCTATTGAAATACTCCGGGTCTATGCTTGAGGCATTAAGGCAGGGCTTTGTAGGAATAGTTTTGTAATTGACAATCAAATCTTTTAGTTCATCAATACCAGATCCTTTCCGGGAACTGATTAGGGCAATTTTTGTTTTTAGTAGCTCTTCTAAATAAGGTATGTCTAAAGTAATCCCCTTATATTCCATTCTGTCAGCCATGTTAATGACTAAAATAGTTGGGATTTCTAAATCTTTAATTTGTGTAAATAAAAGTAAGTTACGTTTCAGATTTTCTACGTCGGTAACTACGATTGCTACATCAGGATACAACTTGTCATTTTTGTTAAGCATCAATTCAATGACAACATTTTCATCAATGGAACTGGCGTTCAGACTGTACGTACCGGGTAAATCTAATATATTTCCTTTAACATTATTGGGTAATTTGCAAAAACCAATCTTTTTTTCAACGGTGATTCCGGGATAATTTCCAACTTGTTGATTGAGTCCAGTCAGTTGATTAAAAACCGAAGTTTTTCCTGTATTTGGGTTGCCTATTAAAGCAATATTAATATTCTGATTAATCATTAAAGCTTGATTTTGATTAGTTCAACTTCAATCTCTTGGGCTGTTTCAACTCGAATAGCCAAATGGGAACCATTAATGTTTAAATATAAGGGATCTCCAAAGGGTGCGATTTGTAGCAATTCAACCGTATTCCCAGGCAAACATCCCATTTCGAGAAGCTTCAATGGGATGATGTCAATATCAAAATCTTTGATGATGGCTTTGTCCCCTTTTTTAAGTGAATATATCGTTGTTCGCAAGTCTTATTTAGATTGAATTAATATTGCAAAAATACATATTTTAATACTAAAACGAATGTTAATTGTTACTTTTATACTGACACTCAAATAAATTAGGTCTTCCGAAAAGAATTAAAGGCTTGGTATTAAGAAAGTAAAAATGCGTTTACTTTCTTTTAGCGGTGCTACTCGTTGCTCAAAAAATTAATATCGGTTATTAATTTTTTGATATCCTCTTTATTGGTACCGTCATAAAAGCCACGTACTCTTCTTTTCGCATCGACTAATACGAAATTTTCAGTATGGACCATGTCGTATAACTCACTCGGTTTTCCCAATTTGACTGCTAAATATGATTTTCTAGCCATGGTATAAATTTCTTTTTTGTCACCGGTTACCAAATTCCATTTTTTATCATTAACACCATATTTTACTGCATATTCTTTTAAAACCGGTACACTGTCTACTTCCGGAAACACAGTATGGGAAAGAAGCATCACTTTTGGATTATCAATAATCGCTTTTTGAACTTCAAATAAATTGGCAGTCATTTTTGGACAAATGGCCCCGCAGGTGGTAAAGAAAAAATCGGCTACATAAATTTTGCCTTCATAATCTTTTTGAGTGACGGTCTTTCCGTTTTGATTGACAAAGGAAAAGTCGGCTATGGTGTGGTATTTACTAATGTATTGGACTGTGCTGTCCACTAGCTCTGGATTTACATCAGATGGGTTAAAGATCGGAAGTGTTTTAGTAGGCTTTAAGGCCCCATAAAATAAGTATAAAGTAATACTGGAGAAGACTAGGAAAATACCAAGAAATACTCGGTATTTCATAAAGATGGATTTCATAAAAATAATTTTTGCAAAAATACAAAAAACGTTGCTTTTTATCGCAGATTTATGCAAATGTAATTTTAGCAAGACATTTAAAACTCCTATATTTTTTATTTATAGCTTTGTACCTCTAATTAACTATTTAATAAAAATGAAAATAAAACTCAATAAGGGGCTTATTTTAGCGATTCCTGCAATGATTGTATTTGCGGAGACTCAAGCTCAAACGGTTACCTCAACTAAAGAACCGGGAATAAATGTTTCGTTCTTTGATAATACGGTAAAACCAGAGGATAATTTTTTTCGATTCGTAAATGGAACGTGGCTCGATAAGACTGAAATTCCGAGTGATCGAACTTCTTGGGGCAGTTTTAATGAATTGCTTAAAAAAACCGATAAAGATGCCTTGGATATATTGAAGGAAGCATCAAAAAACCCAATGTATAAATCGACAACTGATCAAGGAAAAGCAATTAATCTGTTCAATTCGATTTTAGACACGGTTGCAAGAGATGAGCAGGATATTGCTCCGTTACGACCTTATTTGGCAAAAATTGATAAGGTCAAAAACACGAATGACTTGCAAAAGTTGTTAATTGAAATGGAGCCTATCGCTGGAATAGGTTTTTTTAGTGTAGGAGTGGGTGCTGATGATAAAAATAGTACTAAAAACTCATTAAGTTTAGGTGTTGGAAGTTTAGGTTTGCCCGATCAGGATTATTATTCTTCACAAGAAAAAGATACGAAAGAAAAAAGAGATAAGTACGAGCAACATATTGCCAGAATGCTACAGTTTATAGGAGAGACTCCCTTGCAAGCCAAAGCAAGTGCAGCTAAGATTCTAGCTTTGGAAATCAAGATGTCTAATCCACGTTTGGATCGAGTAGAGCGCCGAGATGGTAGGTTACAATACAATCCGATGACCATTACTGAATTACAGAAAATAACCCCAGCAATTAATTGGAAAGACTATTTTGCAGGTATTGGTTTTACAAAATTGGATACCATAATTGTTTCACAACCAAAATACATGAAGGCATTGCAAACAATCCTTTCAGAAAATAATGTTTCTGCATGGAAAGAATATATGAAGTGGACTTTATTAAATGGCTCCGCTAATTTGTTGTCTAGTACAGTCGATGCAGCTAATTTTGATTTCTACGGAAAGACATTAACTGGAGCAATCAAACAAAGACCCCTTGAAGACAGAGCTTTGCAAACGGTTAATGGTACCATTGGTGAAGCTTTGGGTAAATTATATGTTGAAAAAATGTTTCCTGCTGAGGCAAAAGCAAAAGCGGAAAAGATGATACATAACATTATTTTGGCTTATCAAAATCGAATCAATAACCTAACTTGGATGTCAGCAGAAACAAAAGTGAAAGCGATTGAAAAATTGAATAAGATCAACATCAAAATAGGATATCCAGATAAGTGGAGAGATTACGCTAAATTAGAGATAAAAAGTATAGCTGAGGGAGGAAGCTATTTTGAAAACACAAAAAATATTTCTCGTTGGAATTTTCAGAAAGATATCGATAAGCTCTATAAACCAGTTGATAAAACAGAATGGTACATGTCGCCACAAACCGTAAATGCTTATTATAATCCTGCGTATAATGAAATTGTATTTCCGGCAGCGATTTTACAAGCGCCTTTCTATAATTATCAAGCAGATGAAGCTGTAAATTATGGCGGAATAGGAGCTGTTATCGGTCATGAAATTTCTCATGGTTTTGATGACTCGGGTGCTCGTTACAATGCAGATGGAAATTTAATTGACTGGTGGACAGAAGGCGATTTGACTCGATTTACTGCTCTGGGAACTGCACTTGCAGATCAATACAGCGCATTAGAGCCACTTCCGGGTGTTCATGTAGATGGCAAGTTTACTCTTGGAGAAAACATTGGTGACTTGGGAGGAGTAAATGCTGCTTATGATGGTCTACAATTGTATTTAAAGGAAAATAAAAGTCCCGGACTTATAGATGGGTTCACCCCAGAGCAACGTTTCTTTATTTCTTGGACCACAGTTTGGAGAACTAAATCACGTGACGAAGCGATTAAAAATCAAGTAAAAACGGACCCACATTCTCCGGGTATGTATCGTGCGTATGTACCGACTCAAAATATTGATGCTTTTTATCAGGCATTTGACATTAAAAAAGGAGACGGAATGTATATCGAATCTGATAAAAGAGTTAAGATCTGGTAGTAGTTAAACTAATGTAGATTAAAAACCCCAAGTGAAAGCTTGGTGTTTTTAGTTTTAAAAGTGAACATTAATAAATGTTAAAATTATTTCGATTGAAAATTTCTTTTCTATATTTAGCAATTATTTCAATATGCGCTCACATTATTGATAAGCATTATAAAATTAACTAATCAACTATAAAAATGAAAAAAAACAGCAACAGGCAGCTTCTTTTTGTGATTCCTGCACTTTTGGGACTTACGGTTACGCAGGCACAAACAGTTCAGACCGCAAAAGAACCGGGTATTAATGTCAATTATATGGACAAGACGGTTAAACCTGCTAACAACTTTTTCCGATATGTAAACGGAACATGGTTAGACAATACTGAAATTCCTTCAGACAGAACGCGTTGGGGAAGTTTTGATGAATTAAGACAAAAGACAGATGCAGATGCTCTGGCAATATTGAAAGAGGCAGCAACAAATCCTAAATACAAATCAGACACCGATCAAGGCAAGGCAATCAATTTGTACAAAACGATACTTGATACTGTAGGTCGCAATAAATTAGGGATTACACCATTAAAACCCTACCTGAAAAAAATTGATGCAGTTAAAAACACAAAAGATTTAGAAGCTTTATTAATCGAAATGGAGCCCTTAGGAGGGATTGGTTTCTTTGGTGCAAACATTGGTCCAGATGCTAAAAACAGTAATAGAAACGTAATCAGTGTGGGGCCGGGCGGGGTAGGTTTGCCAGATAGGGATTATTATGTTTCTGAAGATGCAGATTCGAAAGAAAAAAGAGAGAAGTATGCGCTTCATGTTGCTAAAATGTTAGGATTTCTAGGTGAAAAACCAGCCGAAGCTAAAATACATGCGGAACAGATTTTAGCACTTGAAATCGAAATGTCAAAACCAAGGTTTGACCGTGTAGAGAGAAGAGACAGAAGAAAATCGTATAACCCCATGACCGTCGCCGATTTACAAAAATTGACGCCTTCTATCAACTGGAATACATACTTTACAAAAATAGGTTTGAAAAACGT
>JBLIKD010000045.1:0-13819 GCA_047636275.1 Flavobacterium sp.
TTATCGTGTGCGGGCAACGAACGGTTGTGCTCCGAGTGCGAATTCAGGAACAATAACCTATACTACATCTCCTTCAGCCCCGGCAACACCTGGAGGAATAACTGGTGCATCCACACCGTGTCCATCAGTAACAGGTCAGAGCTATAGCATTACTGCGGTAACGAACGCCACAACTTATAATTGGACGGTTCCGAGTGGATGGTCAATTACATCGGGATCAGGAACAAGCTCTATTCTAGTTACGACAGGTACTGCTGGTCAGAACGGAAGTATCACAGTTAATGCTGCTAACTCCTGTGGAACGAGTGCTGTTAGTAGTTTTCCTGTAACAGTAGTTTCCTGCATCAATAAATGGGAAGGAAGTGTCAGTAGTGACTGGAATAGTCCAGGAAACTGGACACAAAATAGTGTTCCTGCTGTAGATGATAATATTATTTTTGCTGATGTACCAAAAAACGATTGTTATATGGATCAGGATCGTACAGTAATGAATATTACAAACTCACAAACAACTTATAGTATTGTTGTTAATGGTTATAAACTTTCGATAAAGGGAAATTTATTATTCTCTGGAGGCGCTACCATTGATGCCTCAGCCTTGGATTCTAAGATACAATTTTCAGGAGCAACAGTTCAAACAATTAATTCAGGAGTATTTAAAAATGATGCGGTTTATAATTTGGATATAAATAACTTGAATAATGTTTTGCTACTTGGAAACCTACGGCTGTTTAATAATTTAACCACGACTTCAGGACTGTTTGATGCTTTTACTAATTCGCCTACCATTATATATACTGGAAGTACATTACAAACAATCGGGAGTAATCAATTTCTGGGAGGAAAAGTAGATAAGCTTATCGTTAATAATGCAATTGGGGTTACCGTCAATACTAATTTTAGTATTACTAATGCATTAGTTATTAATGCAGGGAAAAAGCTATCTGTATCTTCCTTAAATCAGCTCACAGTATTGGGAACGATTAGCAATAACGGAGGTGCATCTGGTCTTGTACTTAAATCAGATACAAACGGAACCGCATCACTACTACATAATTCAGATAATGTTCCGGCCACAGTACAACGGTATATAAGTGGTCCTATCGAAGGCTGGCATTTCATGTCTTCTCCAGTATTTGATCAAGGGATTAGTGGCTCGTGGTTACCAATGGGCAGTTATGGAACGGGAAACTCCGCTACGGGAACAGGCTATGATTTGTATGTATGGGATGAGCCTTCCTTTAGTTTTAAGTACAAACAAGATGCTACAGTTATAGGATGGAACTCAGTACATCCTGGAATTAATTTTAATGTTGGTCGTGGTTATCTGTATTCCGTCCAGGAAAAAAATCCAACTAAAGAATTTATAGGAAACTTGAATAATGGCTCATTAAATTATCCCATGAGCAATACCGCTACAGTAGATCCGTTGCTTGTTGATTTAAGGGGTTTTAACCTTGTAGGTAACCCTTATCCATCTTCGATCGATTGGCAGGCCGCTTCGGGTTGGGATCGAACTATACTTGAAGTTAGTGGTAGTGGTAATGATATGTGGGTTTGGAACCCTGGTGTAAATAATTATGGTGTTTTTAATTCCGTATCAGGAGTTGGAACTAATTCCATCAGCAGGTATTTAGCACCTATGCAAGGTTATTTTGTAAAGGCGGTCAGTAATGGTAATCTGGTATTTGATAATACCGTTCGTGTTCATAACGGAGCTGGGAACTGGTTTAAAAATTCTGGATTTAAAAATTCATCACTCCGTATTACAGTAGAATCAGAAGAAGGAAACGGCGCTGATGAGACGTTAATTCAGTTCGAATACTCTGATAGTAATCAGGGAGCTTCAAAACTATTTAGTCACGTGCCTAGTGCTCCTAGTCTCTATTTGAGTTTAGACCGTAAATACTACTCTGTTCGTTATATGACTACTACAGCTGAAAATAAGTCAGTACCTATGGAGTTTAAAGCAGGAAAGGAAGGGGTTTATAAGTTGGTATTTAATTTTGATTCAAAAGAACTAGATTTCATACAGTTAGAAGATCGCTTGTTGAAAACGTATACTTCTGTAAAACCATTAAGTTCTTACTTGTTCAAATCATCAAAGGAAGATAATGTTAGTCGTTTTGTCCTTCATTTTTCAGCAGCTGAAATTGCAACAAAAAAGGAATTAGAAGGAGCAGTCTACATGGACGGAAGTCAAATAGCTGTTGACTTAAAAGGAGTCATTGGTCAGACTGAAATTAATGTGTTTGATAATACGGGCAAGTTGCTAGTACAAAAAAACTTGGAAGGATCTGTAGTGAATAAGCTAGATTTAAATTTAGCGACCCAAATCCTGTTGGTTTGTCTTATCAATGAAAAAGGAACATCGAGTACTAAAGTTTTGTACACTCCGCTACAAAAATAAATTCTAATAAGTGGCTTAATTGCTTAATGATTTTCTGATTAGATTGATTAAATAAAAAAAACTAGTGGAGGACTCTTCACTAGTTTTTTTATTTGGGATAGCTGTTTTAGCTTAGTATTATTGGCCAATTATTATAAAGCCAGTCCCACTGCATTTTCTTTTACTACAAATAATCTTCCTGTTTTTTTGTAAAGTATTGAAATAAAGACTTAAGTAGATAGCGGTAAAAAAATCAGACTGAAAATAAATTTGGATAAATAATTTGAAGCTTCTGTTTCGTTGTTAGGTAGTTGCGCCTTAAAGACGGGATTGTTCCTTTTATTATGATTCGTCCGGTAATTTCGTCTCACTTTGTCTAAAGTTATTTAGTACCGCCTTGTCGCACCGTTATGTAAGAAATAGATTTGTTTAAAACGTAATTCATGTATTTTATCGTTTTTTTATGTGTTTTGTAGAATAATAGTCCTATCTTTATTATATAAAAGCTTTATAATCAATTGATTTACTACCGATCGAGTAGTGATTTTATTGTAGTAAACTAAAGCAGATAATTATAAATCTAGATGGTATTATCATGAAAAATCTATTAAAACTTATAATGATTATTGTATCGGTTTGCTTTACAGCAGAGACTAATGCACAAACGGCATCTACCGTAAATGCAACAGCAGGGGCACGGATAATAGTTCCAATGACTTTAACGGGGCAAAATTCATTGAATTTTGGTACGACTAATAAGCAATCTGGAGTTTCCGGATCAGTTGTTCTCTCTACCACGGATGCATCTTTAGACTTTAAGGGTGGGGTTTCTAGTTCTGTAATTGGTGATCCGGCTTCTAATGCAATTTTTAATGTGTCTGGAACTTATAACAGTAGTTATTCTATATCATTACCGACTTCGATTACAGTCGTTGAGCCAGGTTCTATGACTATGACCATCAATGAGCTAAAGATTCGATTTAGCAATGCGACCACTGATATAGCAATTTATGATGGCAACAATAGTATAAGTAAAGTCCTTAACGGGAGGGGAAATGATAGTTTTAAATTAGGTGGAAAATTGAATTTAGGACCTGAGCAGGCTGCCGGTCTTTATTCGGGGACTTATTCCGTTACTGTAGATTACAACTGAGTGAATCCCGTAATTATTAAAATAAATGATAGCTGTCCATTTGGGCAGCTTTTTTTATGGATAATAAAAATGGTACAATTTTTATAATAGCCCGATAGCTAGCTCATCTCTTTATAAGACTTTGTAGCGATGTGGTATGTGCTGTTTTTTAAGCTGACTGTTAGAGGCGAATAGCTATCTTAAATTATTGATTACTGTTTCTCTTTGAAAGTTAAATGAATCTCTCGCATACTATGTTATTGAGGGGTATATCTCATATAGTACTTCTTAGTACAGGTTTTTTGGGTTTAATTTAACTTTAAATTGGGGCTAAATTTTGGCCTCAGCTTTATTTTTTATTAAAACTGCATCTTAACGAGTTTTCCGGTAGGTCATAGATTTAATTATGATTTAACTAATTGATTATGATATATTTACGTATTAAATATAACGGACATTTACATGTCTACTAAAAAACACTTCATGAAAAAAAAATTATTATCTCTAGCAGCAATCCTTGCGATAGGATTCTTTACAAGCAACGTTGAAGCACAAACTTCATCGAAAGTCGCGGCAACTGCCGCTGGTGCAAAATTAATTCAACCGATGACATTAACGGAAATAAGTCCTTTACATTTTGGAACGATAAACGTTCTTACTGAAACTGGCGGAACAGTGCTGCTGCCCTCTAATTCTATAACTCGTACATTTAGTGCTGGTGTGGCGGATGGAATAGTCGCACCACTTCCAACAAATGCAGCTTATGATGTAAAAGGTACTAAAAATGTAACTTATGCACTTGTATTGCCACTTACTGTCGATGTCACGGAAACAGGATCAAGTGCAAAAATGACGATTAGCCTTTTAACAGCAAAGTTTACGAATGCGGGTACAAGTGGTAGTGATGCTATTACAAGTACATTAGACGGTGTTGGTGCAGATAGTTTTAAAGTTGGTGGAACTTTAACAGTCGCACCTTCGCAAACGCCTGGAATTTATGCAGGTAATTTTGAAGTTAGTGTTGATTACAACTAAAATCTAATTTCACATGAAAAATGGGGAGAAGGCTGTTCAATGTTTTCCCCCTTTTTTATTAGAGTTAGAAAATTTTATAAGAGTATGAATTTATAAGGAAAGAGTACTATGGAAAAGTTGTTAGTAGTTATTTTTATTATTGCTTTTAGTTGCAAAACGTACGCCCAAGGCGATTTACTAGTTACACCTAGCAGGGTAGTATTTGAAGCTAAAAAACAAAAAGAAGTACTTAATCTGGTAAATATGGGAAATGAACCAGCCACCTATTCAGTTTCATTTGTTCAAAGAGCTATGAAAGAGGACGGTAGTTTTATTGAAATACAGGAGCCAGAATTAGGACAAAACTTTGCAGATTCTTACGTGCGTATATTTCCAAGACAGGTTACTCTTGCTGCTCACGAAGCGCAAACAATTGTAATACAATACCGGAGAAAAGCGGATATGAAGCCCGGAGAATACCGCTCTCATCTATACTTCAGATCTGAAAAAGATTATATACCACTTGGAGATACAAAGACAGCCAAGGATTCTAAAAGTTTAAGCGTACAGCTAATTCCAATTTTTGGGATGAGTATTCCGGTCATCATCCGTACGGGTGAAACGGAGGTAACTGCCACGATGACTGACTTACAACTGGAGTCAAAAGATCAGACGAAACAAAATCTTAGTTTTAATATCAATAGAACAGGTAATATTTCATTGTTTGGAGATATAAGGGTACAGTTTATTCCAGAAAAAGGCAAACCATATGATGTTGCTGCTGTAAATGGAGTAGGTGTTTATACCACCATAAACAGTCGAAAGATGACTGTAAGATTAGACACCAATACAGGTGAACTATTGAAAAAAGGAAAATTGAAAGTGACTTACCAAAGTAATGGCGAAGCTAAGGCCGTGGTATATGCAGCAACTGACTTGATAATAAAATAGTAATAGTAAACATTGTCTCTACAATAGAGATTATAAAGGGATTGATATTGATAAAAGTAAACTTAAAAATACCGTATAATAAATTAGAGATAGTATTAATTTCAATGCTCTTTTATGTAAGCTGTTCTTATGGACAACCTGCTTTGCCAACTCGATCGATAGAAGTTAATGCAACCCAATCGCTTCAGTTTGGAACATTTGCACTTACTGGAGGAGCTGGTGGCAGTGTCGTGGTAGGATATGATGGCGGTAGAACCGCTAGCGGTAATATTGCATTGTTAGCTGTGGCGCCCTTTTCACAACCTGCAATTTTTGAAGTAAAGCTACTTCAGGGAAGAAATATTAATATCGATTTTTCAGCTATTACAACCTTAACCGGAAGTGATGGGGGGTCACTGACCTTGAATATTGGCCCTACTGAAAAAGGAATTAATGGTGCGTATTTCCAGACTAATAACGGTCGTGATTTTACAACTGTTTTAAGAGTGGGTGGTACACTTGATATCCCAGGCGCAGCAATCCCAGGAACCTATACGGGTACTTTTTTTATTACCTTTAATCAGGAATAAAGTATGTTAAAAAACAATTATACGCTACATAGTATTACATTTTTTAATAAAAGTAGGACCTCTCCAATCTTCTTTGTAGTGGGGGTTTTATTGTTGCTTATACTTACAAGTTCTTTTAGTATTGAGGATAAAAAGAGGGCTGACTACTTTAAAAGTGAAGCCTTAACTGATCCGGTAGCTTTTGATTTATTTCTTGTCACTGTTTTTGTTGAAGGGGCTGGCAGTTTTGATCTGGACGTTTTATATACAGACAACAACTTATTATTTATTAACGTAAAAGATTTATTCAAAGCACTAAAAATTCCATGTGCAGAAGGGTTGAAAGGATCAAGTCTGGAGGGATTCATTGGAAACGGAGAGCAGGCTTACTCTATTAATTTTGGAAGTAAGCAGATAAAAGTGGGTGAAAAAATGATTAGTAGTCAAGACAAATTACTAAAGGAATCAGGGGCCTTATACATGGATAGTTCTCTTTTTACAAAGGTATTTGGCATAACACTTGATTTTAACTATCGATCTTTAACTATAAAATTAAAAGCAGATTTTGAGCTACCCATCGTGAAACAAATTCGACGGGATAAAATACGATCTAATATTGCAAAAGTAAAAGGCGAGTTAGTTGCCGATACAGTTATTAGCAGGGATTATCACTTGTTTAAGTTAGGCACATTGGATTGGTCCGCTTCTTCCTTTCTAAACTGGAAAGGGACAACAAATAATGCAGTTGGTTTAAATGTAGGAACAGAATTACTACACGGAGAAGCTAACGTTTCCTTAAACTATAACGATCAATTCAAATTTGATAATCGACAGGTTCAGTATCTATGGAGGTGGATAGACAATGATAAGACTTTCATTAAGCAAGCCCAAATTGGGAAAATAAATATTCCAAGTATTTCATTTATAAATGCTCCAATAGTAGGCGCCAGCATTCGCAATACACCTACCACTGTACGAAAAGCAAAAGGGAGTTATATTATTAATGAAATTACGGAACCTAATTGGATTGTGGAGTTATATATCAATGATATATTGATTGACTTTGTAACAGCTGATGCTTCTGGAGCCTTTATATTTACGGTTCCTATTGTTTATGGTTTTACCACCATAAAACTAAGATATTACGGACCTACTGGAGAAGAACGCACGGAAGAACGGGAAATGAATGTCCCTTATACAGTTATGCCTGTCAATGAGGTTGGTTATGCCTTATCTGCTGCTATAGTGCAGGATAGTATCGGGAGCCATTTTGCAAAAGGGGAGTTTAATTATGGTGTCAATCGTTTTTTAACTATTGGTGGTGGACTAGAGTACCTTTCTTCTTTGCCTGGTGCAGATATAATTCCTTTTGCTAAGGCTACAGTGCAGCCTACTAGTAAATTAACTATAAATGGAGAATATGCCCATGGGGTGAGTCTTAAGGGCTTGCTAAATTATTACGTAACAAAAGATGTTTTACTAGAGCTTGATTATGCTAAATATGTTGAAGGACAAAAAGTAACTATATTTAATGCTTCCGAAGAACGGAAAGCAAGGGTATCTCTACCGTTCAAATTTAGAAAAGTAAATGGTTTTTTTAGATTCGATTATTCTCAATTGGTTTATACTACATTTAATTATAATTATTCTAATCTGACATTTTCGACCTATTACAGGCGATTTAATGCTAATGTATTGACACAACTGAATTGGATTGATCAAAAATCTCCATATATAACAAGCGATTTAGCATTCTCATATACTTTTAAAAATAATTATGTTTTACGATCATTAGCACGTTATAATGCGACTAATGCAGTCTTGATATCATACCGGACTGAGCTGGAGAAAAGGATCGCAAAAGGTTTTATTTCGGCTTCTTTTCAACGTAACATTCAGTCGAAAGATTTTTACTTAAATGTGGGCTGTAAATATGATTTTTCATTTGCAAGAGCTACGGTTTCGACGTCACAAAGTAAATTTGATAGCGGTACTTCAATAAGTGCGCAAGGAAGTTTGGCTTTTGGAGGAGGGAATGGCTATGTTCATTCTAATGCTAATTCTTCCATTGGTAGGGGCGGTATTCTTCTGTATCCATTCTTAGATTTAAATCAAAATGGTGTTTTAGATAATGGGGAGCATTTAGTAAAAATAACTGCTGCCAGAGTAAATGGAGGAAGGGCTTTTTTTAATAAGAATGACTCCATAGTGCGGATTCCAAATCTGAATTCGTTTACTAATTATATTATTACATTCGATGACGCTGATTTAGACAACATTGCCTGGCGTTTTAAACACAAAACATATCAAGTATTAATAGACCCCAATCAGTTCAAACGGATTGACGTGCCCATTCTTTCGATGGGAGAAATTAGTGGTATGACTTACATAGAAAAAGAAAATTCCTTAAAGGGGATTGGTCGAATTTCGATAAAAATATACAAAAAAGACAGTGATAAAGTAGTGACAGAAATACTTTCAGAATCAGATGGGTACCTATATAATCTGGGACTTAAGCCAGGAGATTACAGGGCTTGTATAGACCCTGAACAGCTGAGTAATCTTGATTTTGTCGCGGAACCAGCCTGCAGATATTTCACGATTAAGACATCTAAAGAAGGTGATATTGTTGAAGGAATTGATTTTATATTGAGGGAAAGTAAAAAGGAGTTTTAAAATAAAAAGGAGTAAGCAATTTATTTTATAAAGAGTATTTTATCCATTATATTTTAGTTTTTTTGAAAATTATTAATTGCCAATTAGAACCGTTTCTTTATCTGCAAAAGTGTACTTTTGGACAACATATTTTACCTTATATTGTAAGGAACATAAAAAAAGATAAAAAAAAATAGAAAGCTACCGTCAGGATTAGCTTTTCTGTTCGTCACATTGTACATGAATTTAGACTGTAAACATTCTCCCTCGACAGCAATACTCCTTTTTGCACAAAGCAATAAGGTAGAAAGTAGTTTAAAACCAATTGCTTATCAGAGAAAGCAAAATGATCTGTTGTGGCAAAAAATGAATAACAGAGTTTTACAAACGATTCGTAAAACAAGACTTCCTTATTTTATTTCGGATGAAATTACACAAGTAGGAGTATCCTTTGGAGACAAGTTAAGTCACGCCATAAAAGCTGTTTTTGAAAAAGGATTTGAAAAAGTTATTGTAGTAGGAAATGACAGTCCGGGACTTACGCAACATCATTTACAAAATGCACATCTAGGTCTTCAAAATAAAAAATGGGTTTTTGGGCCCGATTGTAAAGGAGGCACCTATTTAATAGGGATTTCAAAAGCTACTTTTAATGCAAGCTTGTTTTCGAAAATAAAGTGGGGTACTACTCAAGTCGTGACAGAATTAAAAGAGCTATCTGTAGAGGATGTAATACTACTTTCTCCTTTAGCTGATTTTAATACTTTAGCTGATTTTAAAAATATATTTAAGGGTTTTTCTTTCAATAGTATTTTTAAAAATAGTTTAGTTTCGTTGTTATTTTATCAACGTACTTTAAATCGATTTTTTAAGAAATACTATCATTATGAGTTTGTTGGATTAAATTTTAATAAAGGATCTCCCGTTACGGAGTAGTTTTTTAGGACTTTATTTTAAAATTATTTATCCAAAATCATACTTAAATGAAACATTTTTTCTTGTTTTTAATGTTAAGCATCACCACTTTTGCCTTTGCTCAAGAAGACCTATCGGTCACTCTCATCGATTTTAACACACAAAAACCAATTCCGAATCTGGAGATTTTATTAATCAATAGTTCGCGTAACAGTAGTTTACAACAAATTTCAAACAATCAAGGAAAAGTGACTTTTCGTGGAATTCCTGCTCTTGACGGATACCAAGTTGTCTTCGATGGAACAACTGTATTTGCCAGTCAAAAATCAGATTTAGTAAGTGTGCGTTCGAATCAAGCACCAAATATAACTTTGGTTTTAGTACCAAAAAATTCTAACGAACTGAATGAAGTCGTAATTACTAAAGGCGCTACTGCAAAAATTAATCGTCGGGATGCTGAGGTTTCTTTTGAATTAAAGGCAGCCGAAATTCAAGAAATCCCTGTAGAGGGACGGGATATCACCAGAGTTTTGTTTCGTTTGCCAAATGTATCACAGGCCACAGGCTTCTTTCCTGAAGCACCTAATGTTAGTATCAACGGAGCTAGTTCTTTATATACTTCTTATTTAATTGATGGATTAGATAATAACGAACGTTTTTTAGGAGGGCAAAAATTTGCTATCCCTTCCGGATTTGTAAAAGATGTTACCGTGTTAACTAATAATTTTTCAGCTGAATATGGTTTGACAGGAAGTGGGATCATTAATATTACACCTCGTTCTGGATCTAATGAAACCACGGGAGAAGTTTTCTTTATTACTAGACCTGGACCATCTATTGATGGAAAATCCAGCTTTGCACAGAGAGATTTATCAGGAAACCAAGTCAAGAATGGTTTTGCTAGGTACCAAACAGGTGCAGGAATAGGCGGAGCTTTAGTGCAAGATAAAACTTTTTATTATTTCAATTTTGAACATACTACTGATATCAAGGATAATTTATTGAATGTTCCCCAATTAGGCATTACAGAGAGCGTGAGAGGCATGAATACATTTAATTATTTTTCATCAAAAATAGATCAAATTTGGAATCCTAATTTCAGTTCGTCCTTGCGTGCAAATGTGGGTGTAATTGATGTTGAAAGGCAGGGTGGCGGACTTGATGGAGGTTCCACTTTTAGATCCGCAGGAAACGCACAACAAAGGAACAGTATCTTATTAGCTTTAAAAAACAGCTATAAGTTTGGAGACTTTTCTGGAGAAACGAATGTACAATACAGTCGTTTTAGATGGAATTATGCAGAAGCGTTCAACCCGAATAGTTCGCAAGTGACTGTTTTAGGTGTAAACGATGAAACATTAGGCGTAATTGGAAATCCAGGCTATGTTTTTGATGCAATCGAAAATACCATACAATTGCAACAAAAAGTAAAGTATTACACAGAGAATCATACTTTTAAAGCAGGAGTAAATTTTATTAGAGGCAATCACCAATTATTTGGAGGTGGAAATCCAGTAGGTAATTACAGAGTAAAATTGAATCAAAACCAAATTGATAGTATCAAAAATAGTGGAGTAGGAGGAGATTTGAATGTAAATGATATTCCGCAAGATGCACAGGTTTTAAATTATAATGTGGAATTACGTCCCGCCTCTTTTGGAACCAATCAAGATATTTATTCGGTTTATGTGGAAGATTTATGGTCGGTTACTAGTCGTTTGAATCTTATTATGGGTTTGCGTTATGATTATGATAATTTGTCAAAAGGAGGAAGCGACAAAGGCGATTACAACAACTTGGCACCTCGATTTAATTTTAATTATAAGTTAGATAATTCAAGTAGTTTGCGTGGAGGATACGGAATTTCATACGATAAAGTAAATTATGCTGTTTATAGTGATGCTTTACAGCAAAACACGACTTCTCAAAGCTATAAATTAGAATTACAAGAATTAAAAAGATTAGGTCTTTTGCCAGCTGATACCAATATAGATAGAATAACTTACAACGGAAACTTAGCGGCTTCAGTTTCAGGAGTAAATTATTTGCAAGGGCCATCGGCTTCGGATTTACAGGGGCAAAGAGAAAATATTTTTTCTAACGAACGCAGGATTCTAAATCCTAATGGATATAAAAACGCTTATTCTCACGAATTTGCTTTGGGCTATCAATTGCAATTAACTGACGAAAGATTATTTTTTGTGGATGTAGTTCATAATAGAGGGGAAAAATTAACTAGATTAAGAAACCTTAATGCGGCGGCTGAATATCCTATAGATCCTGACAATGTAGTGATTAGAACACAGGCTCAAGCTGATGCTAGCCGACCTATTCCTATTACAAATGGAGGTGCTACTATAAACGGACAGAGGCTTACTGGAATTGCTAGAAATGTTATCGTAAGTGAAAATGAAGGAAAATCTAGGTATTATGCAATGAGTTTAAATTACCAAAAAACAAGAGGTTCTGATGACTATTCGTATCGATTGAATTATACGCTATCTTCTAGTAAAAACGATACGGACGGAATTAACTTCAGACCTTCAGATGGTAATAACTATGCAAATGAATGGGGGCCCTCTGTAAATGATAGAACGCACAATATTAATGGGATTTACAGTTATTATCCATTTAAGGGAACAACACTAACTGCGGCAGGATTGTTGCAAAGCGGACAGCCTATTAATAGGATTCCACTTGGTTTTGGTACTACAGATCTAAATGGTGATGGTGCAAGCTTTTCGGATGCCTATCAGGGAAACAGTGATCGTTTTCCGGGAGAAAGCAGAAACAATGATCGTCTGCCATGGAGTACTACTTTTGACTTAGGAGTACAACACCAAATTACGATCTCCGGAAATAATAAATTAGAATTACGCGTTGATATTTTTAATGTCTTTAATGCTGAGAATTTAAGCGGCTACAGTAATAATGCCACACAAAGCAACCAAATTCAAGGTGGATCTAGCGCCAGTGGACTATTTAAACAAAGAAATGCATCGCCACCAAGACAGTTTCAGTTTGGAGTTCGTTATTTATTCTAATAAAACTAATATCCTGCTAGTTGGCATGGCTTTGCAGGATGTTTTTAATTTGCGTTAGGGATAGGAGTGGTATTTACCGATTTAGAAAAACAAGGCTTTTTAGCCGTAGTTTTTATTTATCGGGAATATAACGGATAATCCGACCCTTGTGGTAACGCCTAGATAAAAAAAGAAATATGTTTATACTAAATGCAAATGAGCCAAAAGAATTGGCTGCTTATTTACAGCAACTAAAATGGTTAGATGACCAGGAAACTATTGTTTCATTGTCTAAACCGGGAGAAGGAAATATGAATTGTGTGCTGCGTGTGGAGACGGCTACACGTTCTTTTATCGTGAAACAGTCCAGAGGATACGTCGAAAAGTATCCTCAAGTTCTGGCTCCTGCTTCGCGTGTACTTACCGAAGGTGCTTTTTATCAAAAAATTGCTTTGGCAGATACGGTACAGCAAATCATGCCGAAGCTTTTAGGGATTGATGCGATCAACAATATGATTGCATTAGAGGATTTAGGGAAAGCCAATGATTTTACTGTTTTATATAATGTAAAAAGAAAATTACAAGAACAGGAAATCAACCAATTAGTAGGCTATTTGAATGGTTTGCACCAACAATTCCAGAAGACGGTGATTGATGATGAGTTGGCAAATACGGAACTGCGAACATTAAATTATGAGCATATTTTTGAATATCCTTTTAAAGAAGAAAATGGGTTCAACCTTAATGATATTCAAGATGGTTTGCAGGAATTAGCTTTGCCTTATAAAAAAGATGTAGAGTTAAAGAAAAATATTGAGCGATTAGGATCATTGTATTTGTCCAAAGGCAAGTACTTATTGCACGGTGATTACTACCCTGGAAGCTGGTTGAAAATGGCAAACGGAATTAAGGTAATCGATCCTGAATTTTGTTTTTATGGCTTACGCGAATTTGATTTGGGCGTGCTGTTCGCTCACATGTATCTTACGCAACAGAAAGGAAGTGCAATGACTTTAATTAAGGAGCAATACATTTCTTTTGAAGAGCTGAATCTAACTATTTTAAACGGTTTTATAGGTACTGAAATCATTCGTAGATTAATAGGGCTAGCACAATTGCCTTTAAAAATGGATTTGAAAACGAAGGATCGGTTACTGTCGTTTGCTCGAGATTTAATTTTAGAATAATTGAT
>JBLIKD010000046.1:0-13705 GCA_047636275.1 Flavobacterium sp.
TTTGAAGCTTTAATAATTTAAAATATTTTTTATGGCGTGAAATAAGGTATTATTATTTGAAATTATAAATATTATTTGGGGTGATACAGTAATCTACCCGGATGTCGTTTTTATAGCTATCAGTAATCAATTCTTCAGCCTCAAAAAAGGAAACCCCAATCTTAACGGTTGCTGGACTGCACTCGGCTAAGAACTTATCGTAGAATCCTTTGCCGTACCCCACACGTTGACCTTGTTTATCAAATGCTAATAATGGTACAATTACAACTTCAATTTTATGGGAAGGAACTTCAATTCCATCAACAGGTTCGGGAATATTATACTCATTTTTCTTGATTTTCGTATTGTCTGTCAAAAGGAAGTGAGTCATCTGACGACTGTCAAAATCAGCTTTTGAAATGATAATTTCTTTGTCTTTACCAGAAAGCAAGTGCAAGATTAATTCAGTGTCTACTTCTTTTTGTTCTGTAATGGGTAGAAAAATATGGAAATACGTTTTCTCCCAAATAGGAAGTGTAAGTAAGAGGTTGGTAATAGCCAAGCTCATGTTTTCTATATCATTATCAGAAAGTTGATTCCTCAAGCCTTTGTACTTTGCGCGTAATTCCTTTTTGCTACTTTCCATCTCTAATTGTTTTGCTTATGTGGTAAACAGCATCTCCTTGATAAACAATAGGAGAAAGATTTGCATTGATGATGTAGCCATCGTTAGGTGCATTTACTTTTCGTTCAAATGCTCCAAAAGGATCTGTAATGGTAGCTAGAAGAGCACCTCTTTCGACATAACGTCCTATGCATCCATTATCATGTAGCAAACCAGAACATTGCGCTCGAATCCAAGACGATTTTTCAATATAAATGGTTGTTGATTCTGATTGTTCAATATCACTTTTTAGGTCTAACATATCAAGATGACTCAAAAGTCTCTTGACGCCTTGTACACCAGCATCTGTAACAGATTCATTGATATCAAGAGATTTTCCGCCTTCAAAAAGCAACATTTTTACGTTTAATTTATGGCTAGCGTTTCTAAATGATCCCGCCACATTTTTAGAAAACAAAGTGAATGGGGCATTAAAAGCATTAGCCAATGTTATTAATTCTGGATTATTTGGTGCGAGACGAATTTGAGGGGCATTAAATCGGCTCGCACCTCCTGCATGAAAATCAACTGCGTAATCAACCAATGGTAAAATATCAGTAAGCATGTGATAGGCGAACCGACTAGCGAGAGAACCATTTTTGCTTCCCGGGAAAACGCGATTCAAGTCTCTGCCATCAGGGAATTTTCTACTTTTATTAAGGAAACCAAACATGTTAATTACGGGAATACAAATGATGGTTCCTCTTTTAGGTTTATTAATTTTTTTAGTGATAAGTTGCCGTACAATCTCTACGCCATTGATTTCATCACCATGAATCCCTGCTGAAAAAAGGACAACGGGACCATCGATTTTAGAACGCCGGACTATTATTGGAATTTTTAGTTCTGCGGTGTTGTGTAATTTAGCAATTTCCATATCAATTGTTTTGCTTTCGCCAGGCAAAATGGATTCTCCTAAAATGATTATAGGTTTTATGTTTTTCATGCTCTATTAAAAAAAAATCAAAATTAGAGATTATTATTTGTAATTCGTAAATTTGTTGCTAAATAGATAAATAACGTCAAAGTAATAATGATATGCATGTCGCCTTATCGAGATGTATCTTTATCAAATAATAGTATAATGCAAAATCCAACTCTAGCACTTCAAATACAAACCTTACCTGATAGTCCTGGTGTATACCAATATTATGATAAGGATGATAAAATATTGTATGTGGGGAAAGCTAAGAATCTAAAAAAAAGAGTTTCCTCTTATTTCAATAAAATTCACGATACCGCCAAGACAAATGTATTGGTAAAAAAGATCGTAACTATAAAACACATTGTAGTTCCTACAGAAACAGATGCGCTCCTGTTAGAAAATAATCTGATAAAAACCTTACAGCCGCGATACAATGTATTGTTGCGTGATGACAAAAGTTACCCGTGGTTGTGCATAAAAAAAGAGCCTTTTTCCCGAATTTTTGCCACTAGGAGAATGGTAAAGGATGGTTCCGAGTATTTTGGTCCTTATACTAGTTTTAAAACAGTCAATACAATTCTGGAGCTAATAAAAGAGCTTTATCCATTGAGGACATGTAATTATGACCTAAGTAAATCGAACATAGATAGTTATAAATTTAAGGTTTGTCTCGAATATCACATTGGGAATTGTAAAGGGCCTTGTGAGGGGTATGAGTCTTTAGAGAACTATCAAAAGCAAGTGGATGCTATTAGAGAAATACTGAAAGGAAATTTTAAGGAAAGTATGAAAGACTTCAAAAGGGTGATGATGGAATTAGCCCAAAACATGCATTTTGAAGAAGCGCAGAAGATAAAAGAGAAAATGGAAGTGTTAGAGAATTATCAATCGCGTTCCACGATAGTCAATCCAAAAATCACCAATATCGATGTGTTCTCAATTGTTTCTGATGAAAGTGCTGCCTATGTGAATTTTTTACAAATTTCACACGGTTCGATTATTCGCTCCCATACTATGGAAATAAAGAAGAAACTGGAGGAAACAGATGCTGAATTATTAGAATTGGCCATTATAGAACTCAGAGAGCGTTTTCAATTGTTATCCCGGGAAGTTATTGTTCCGTTTCTGGTTGATTTAGGAGAACATCTAAAAGTAACAGTACCACAATTAGGAGATAAAAAACAAATTTTAGATCTTTCTATTCGAAATGCGAAATTTTACAGAATCGAACAATTGAAACAATTACAAATTGTAGATCCTGACAGGCACACGAATAGAATCATGGCGCAGATGCAAAAAGACCTACGGCTATCATTTGAACCCCGGCATATTGAATGTTTTGATAATTCAAATATTCAAGGGACAAATCCAGTTGCTGCCTGTGTCGTTTTTAAGGATGGCAAGCCAAGTAAGAAAGATTATCGTCACTTTAATATAAAAACGGTCGTAGGTCCAGATGATTTTGCGTCAATGACCGAAGTAGTGTATCGCCGGTACAAAAGATTAGTAGATGAAAACCAGCCTCTACCGCAGTTGATTATTATTGATGGGGGAAAAGGACAATTGTCAGCGGCATTAAAAAGTATTGATGATTTAGGATTGAGAGGGAAAATAGCTATAATTGGTATAGCCAAGAGACTGGAAGAATTATTTTATCCCGGAGATTCCATTCCTCTGTACCTAGATAAAAAATCAGAAACTTTAAAAATAATTCAGCAATTGCGGAATGAAGCGCATCGATTTGGGATCACGCATCATAGAGACCAAAGGAGTAAAGCAGCACTAAATTCTTCGATAGAATCCATTCCTGGAATTGGAGAAAAAACCATGTTGGCATTAATACAACATTTTAAAAGTGTGAAGAGATTGAAATTAGCAACAGAAAAAGAGATTTCTGAGGTTGTAGGTGTTTCAAAAGCCAAAAAAATAGTCGACTTTTACAAAATAGTAATTAATTGAATTTAAGGTAGATGCCAATCAAACAATAGAAATAGTAATTAAAATCTTATGTTTTTTATGAAAAAAAAACTCCTTTTACTTCTTGTTTTATCTAGTTGTTTGACGTTGTTTTCACAAGAGCAGAACAGACCGAAAATAGGTTTGGTTTTAAGCGGTGGTGGTGCCAAAGGTTTTGCGCATATAGGAGTTTTGAAAGTGCTTGAGGAAGCAGGTTTGAAAATCGATTATATTGGAGGAACAAGTATAGGATCAGTTGTTGGTGGGCTGTATGCATCAGGATATACCGCAACTCAGATTGATTCTATTTTTCAATCGACAAATTTTGATGAATTGATAAGTGACTTCATTCCACGGTCTTCTAAAAACTTTTATGAAAAAAGAAATGATGAATTGTATGCACTTGTTCTGCCATTCAATAATTTTAAAATTGGAATACCAGAAGCCCTTTCTAAAGGGATGTATAATTTTAATTTATTAAGTAGAATTACAAGGCATGTAAGGCACGTAAGGGATTTTAATGAATTGCAAATTCCTTTTTTATGTATCGCTACCGACATCGAAACAGGGAAAGAGGTTTTGTTAAATAAAGGGAGTCTGGCAGAGGCTATGATGGCCAGCTCCGCATTTCCTTCTTTATTTTCTCCAGTAGAAATAGAGGGTAGACTCTTAGTAGATGGAGGAGTGACTAATAATTACCCTGTCGATGAAGTAAGAAAGCTTGGTGCAGATATAATAATTGGTGTAGACGTACAAGACGATTTAAGAGATAGAAATTCTCTCCAAGACGCCACAAAAATTTTAGTGCAAATTACAAACCTTCATTCGATAGAAAAAATGAAGGATAATATAATAAAAACGGATATTTACATTAAACCGGATATTAAAGATTACGGTGTTATATCATTTGATAAAGGAAAGGAAATTATTGTAAAAGGAGAAGAAGCTACATTTGCAGTATATGAAAAAATAGAAGCGTTAGTAGGGAGTTTAGGTAGTTATAAAAAGTCCAAATTAAAAATTTCAACGGATAGTTTACAAGTCGTAAATATCAACTGTAATGAATTAGATAATTATACTAAAGATTATGTGATAGGGAAACTTAGATTTAAACCTGGAACTAAAATCACTTATAAGCAGTTAGAAGCGGGTATAAATAATATCAATGCGACGGAAAACTTCAGAGCCATTAATTATACGTTAGAAGCAAACAAGAAAGGGGATGATTTAAATCTCACTTTAAAAGAAAATACAACAAAATCATACTTAAAATTTGGGTTGCATTATGACGGCTTGTTTAAGAGTGCTGTTTTGGTTAACCTAACTCGTAAAAAAACGTTATTTAAAAATGATGTTGCATCGCTAGATGTTGTGCTAGGGGATAACTTCAGGTATAATTTTGGCTATTATATTGAAAATGGTTATAATTTAAGTTTTGGATTTAAATCCTATTTTAATCAATTCAATAAAAACATAGCCAGAGAAATAAGCACTTTAGATTTTGATGTTTTGGGAGTAAATTCGATAAATGTTGATTTTTCAGATGTGACAAATCAAGTTTATTTTCAATCTTTATTTGTGCAAAAATTTCTTATCGGAGGAGGGTTAGAGTATAAGTTTTTAAAAATTAAATCAGGAACATTGGCTAATAGTAATCCTGTGATTGATAAAAGTGATTACTTAAGTCTTTTTGCCTACATGAATTATGATTCATTTGACAATAAGTATTTCCCCAAACAAGGATGGTATTTTTCTGGAGACATACAGTCTTTTTTACTTTCTTCAGACTATACAAAAACATTCAATCCGTTTTCTATTGCAAAAACTGATTTTGGATTTGCAGCAACAATTTTTAATAACACCACACTTAAAATTCAAACAGAGGCCGGGTTTTCATTTGGAAATGATAGTGTTAGCTTTTTTAATTTTGTTTTAGGAGGGTACGGTTACAGTCAAATCAATAATTTTAGGCATTTTTATGGCTATGATTTTTTAAGTGTAGCAGCTAATAGTTATGTTAAGTCAACAGCCACGGTTGACTATGAGTTTTATAAAAAGAATCATTTAAATTTTTCCGCAAATTTTGCAAACTTGGGAGATAGGATGTTTGAGACTGTTGGGTGGGTTTCGCTGCCTAAATATTCAGGTTATGCCATGGGTTATGGTTTAGAAACGATCATCGGTCCAATAGAAATCAAACATACATGGTCTCCGGAAACCAAAAAAGGATATACATGGTTTAGTGTTGGATTTTTATTTTAAATTTAATATATATCAATATAAATCACGATATTTGTTATAATGAAAACTAAATGGCCAGGTTTATTGGATTATCTTCAATTCTTGATCAAGAGAAATCCTGAGTAAGAGGTTGGTTGGATCATGAGGTCAATTAGGTAACGCGTTTACATTATCTAGTTAAATTGTATTAATTGGGAAAATGGTCTAATTATTTCATTATTTAAAGCTGTTAATTTGTTTTAATTAGAAAGGTGTTTAATTTTCTAATTCTCTAATCTTCTAATTTAATTTAATCATGCCAGTATATCATAAATTAGGGACTTTCCCTCAAAAAAGACACACGCAATTTGAAAAACCGGAAGGAGGTTTTTATTACGAACAACTTTTTGGAACAGAAGGCTTTAGCGGGAATTCAGCGTTGTTATATCATGTTCATCGACCTACACAAGTAAAAGAAATTCTTAAGTCTTATTCTGTAGAGCCTAAAATTGCCATTGGTAAAAATATCAAATCCTTATTGTTAAAAGGATTTGATCTCAAAGCCGAAGATGATTTTCTAGAAAGTCGAAAAGCACTACTTGTCAATAAAGACTGCACTATAGGATTAGCTGCACCACAGAAATCATTGCGGGACTATTTTTATAAAAATGCGGATGCTGATGAAATGATTTTCATTCATAAAGGGAAGGGGAAATTACGTACTATGATGGGAAATATCCCGTTTGAGTATGGAGATTACCTTATTATTCCAAGGGGAGTTATTTATCAAATTGATTTTGATACAGCAGTCAATCGATTGTTGTATGTCGAATCTTTCGCGCCAATTTATACACCAAAACGATATAAAAATGAATCAGGCCAACACCTAGAGCACGCTCCATTTTGCGAGCGTGATTTTATTTTGCCAACGGAGCTGGAGACTCATGATGAAAAAGGGGATTTTCTTATCAAAATTAAAAAAGAAGGAATGATGCATGAGGTAGTGTATGCAACTCACCCTTTTGATGTAGTGGGTTGGGATGGCTACAATTTTCCATACGGATTCAGTATTCATAATTTTGAACCAATAACAGGACGTGTCCATCAACCGCCACCGGTGCATCAAACATTTGAAACATCCGCTTTTGTGATTTGTTCTTTCGTTCCAAGGATGTACGATTACCATCCAAAAGCAGTTCCCGCTCCCTACAATCACAGTAATGTAGATAGTGATGAGGTATTGTATTATGTTGATGGTGATTTCATGAGTAGAAATAATATCGAACAGGGCCATATCACACTACACCCAAAGGGGATTCCGCACGGTCCTGCACCTGGAGCGATGGAAAGAAGCATTGGTCATAAGGAAACACATGAGTTGGCCGTAATGGTTGATACTTTTAGAACGCTTATGGTAACAGAAGAAGCGATGGGAATTGATGATGGTGAGTATTACAAATCTTGGGTTGAGTAAGTCATTGTATGGAACTACACAAATCCGCTTAGTATATCAATTTAAATAAGGAGCTTTTTCCTGCTATTCGTTACAAACGAAGTTCACTGAATTCCAATGAAAATATAAACAAAGTGAAGTAATCTTTTTTTCGGTTAAAAAACTTCAAAAAAGGATTTTCACTGTTATCAGGGCTAGGCTTTAGAACAATCAACAACATTTTCGGTCATAATAAAAAACCGAATTATAAAAAATATATCAAAATGGATAAAGAAGTAAAATCAGTAGAATACGGACTGGAAAAAATATTTGAGGGAGCACAAGATTTTCTTCCTTTGTTAGGAACTGATTATGTAGAATTCTATGTAGGAAACGCAAAACAATCAGCTCATTATTACAAAACAGCCTTTGGGTACCAGTCGCTAGCTTATGCAGGGTTAGAGACCGGAGTCAAAGACCGGACTTCTTATGTTTTAGGTCAAGATAAGGTACGTATCGTTCTTACTACGCCTTTAACTCAAGACTCTCCTATACATGAACATTTGAGAAAGCATGGAGATGGAGTGAAAGTAGCCGCTCTTTGGGTGGAAGATGCCACTAGTGCCTATCAAGAGACTATGAAGCGAGGTGCTCGTTCTTTTATGGAACCTACAGTTGAAAAAGATGAATTTGGCGAAGTGGTTCGTTCGGGGATTTATACTTACGGAGAAACCGTTCATGTTTTTGTTGAGCGTAAAAATTATAAGGGTGTTTTCTTGCCAGGTTATAAGGAATGGAAATCAGATTACAATCCTGAGCCCACGGGGTTAAAATACATTGACCATATGGTGGGGAATGTAGGTTGGAACGAAATGAATACTTGGGTTAAGTTTTATGAAGAGGTGATGGGGTTTGTAAATTTCCTTTCTTTTGATGATAAACAAATCAACACAGAATATTCAGCCTTGATGAGTAAAGTGATGAGTAATGGAAATGGGCGTATTAAGTTTCCGATTAACGAACCTGCAGAGGGTAAGAAAAAATCACAAATCGAGGAGTATCTTGATTTTTATGGTGGACCGGGTATACAACATATTGCTATCGCAACTGATGATATTATTCAAACAATAAGTCAATTAAAGGCTAGAGGGGTAGAATTTTTGTCTGCTCCACCGCACACGTATTATCAGGCAATTCCAGAACGATTGGGAGACCACATGAAAATGATGAAAGAGGATTTGAATGAAATAGAGAAGCTGGCTATAATGGTAGATGCAGATGAAGAAGGATATTTATTGCAAATTTTTACAAAACCAGTACAAGACAGACCTACTTTATTTTTTGAAATTATTCAAAGAATGGGAGCCAAAGGTTTTGGGGCAGGCAATTTTAAAGCTTTGTTTGAGTCTATAGAGAGAGAACAAGCATTACGAGGAACGCTATAAAAATATATTTTTTTTACATTATGTGAAAAAATAACCAACCATTTATATCCTATTTTATTAATTATGTGTTAAACTTTATTTTTAGTTTAAGAATGTAGTTTTGTTAATTACCTTTGCACTCGCAAAATGAAGGGGGTGGTTTCCTTTCGTATTGATATAAATTTCATAATTTATAGTTTTTTGGTTAGTTAATAGCATAAAAACTCAGTCATTATTTGACTGAGTTTTTTTGTTTTAATATATTTGGAATAAAATTTGCGACTGCAGTCAACAAAACAGACAAAGTAAGTTATGAAAAAATATATACTATTTCTATTATTGATAGTGACGGTAAGTTTCAATGCACCAAAACAAGATGCTTACGAGGTGGGTGAATGGTTTAAATTCAGAATCCATTATGGTTTTGTAAATGCAGGATATGCAACGCTAGAGGTCAAAGATGCCATAATAAACAATAAAAAAATCTTCCATGTTGTGGGAAGAGGCTATACTACAGGCATGTCTCGGTTTTTTTTCAAAGTGGACGACTTGTATGAAAGTTATATTGATAAGGAATCTGGAAATCCCGTGAAATATATAAGGAAGATCAATGAAGGAGGATATGTTAAAAACCAGGAGGGTTTTTTTAATCAAGCAGCCAATAGTGTTTTGGTTAAAGATTATAAAAACAGAAACGAAAAAACTTTTGTCACTCCAAAAAACACTCAAGACATCTTATCTGCCTTCTATTACTTGCGAAACTATCCCAATATTGATAAAATAAGTCCAGGAGAGTCTATCGCCATCAACATGTTTATAGACGATGAAACGACAAAATTTAAGTTAAAGTTTGTAGGTCGTGAAGATATTACAACTAAATTTGGGGTTGTATCATCTATGGTTTTTAAGCCGTTGGTTCAATCTGGGCGCGTTTTTAAAGAGCAAGAGAGTCTAACAGTTTGGATTTCAGACGATAACAACAGATTGCCTATACGAATAAAAGCGGATTTGGCCGTAGGGTCAATAAAAGCAGACTTGGAAGAATTTAAGGGGCTAAACAATTCATTTAAAATAAAAAGATAATGAACATTAGTGAGAATGCAGAAGCAATTTTAAACGAAATTGAGAAAAAATATGCATCCATAGATCAAAAAACAGAAACGCACTTAGAGGGCTTACTTTGGTCCAAACCAATGACATATTGGGACTATATCCAGACGGATGCCTTATTAAATATCCAAACTCAGAGGACGATACTTCCAGATGAAATGGTTTTTATCATGTATCATCAAGTGAATGAGTTAATATTCAAGATGATTCTTTGGGAAATGAAACAAATTTCTTATCGTGAAAATATCGAAACTGTTTTTTTTGTAGAAAGATTAATGAGAATTAGTCGTTATTTTGATATGCTCACAACCTCTTTTAGTATTATGGAAAATGGTATGGAAGTGGATCAATATATGAAGTTTAGGAACACTTTGACTCCTGCGAGCGGTTTTCAAAGCGCCCAGTATCGATTAATTGAATTTTCGTCGACTGATCTGATTAATCTTATTGACAATAGGTTTAGGGACTCTATCGATAGAAACGCTTCTTATGAACATTCTTTCGAACATTTATATTGGCAAGCGGCAGGTAAAGACTATGCAACGGGTAAGAAGTCATACTTGTTAGAAGAATTTGAAAGAAAATACAAAAAGATGTTCCTAGACCACATGCAGGAGTACAAATCCATTAATATCTGGCAAAAATTCATGCAACTACCAGACGGCGACCAGAAAAATCCTCAGTTGATAAAAGCAATGCGCCATTTTGACCGTACGGTTAATATTACTTGGGTTATGCAACATTTGAATGTTGCTATAAAATATATTGAGCACAGTGGAAAGGGTACGGGAGAGGCGACTGGAGGAAGTGATTGGAAAAAATACATGCACCCAAAATACCAGCGAAGGATATTTTTTCCGGAGTTATGGAGCGCTAAGGAATTGGCAGATTGGGGTGTAGAAATTTAAGTTGAATTAAAAAAACAAAATACGGTTTGAAGCAAGCATTAATTATTTTACTAGTATTGATATCAATACTATCGTGCAAAGAATCCAATAATGAACTAGAAATAAAGACTAAAATTAAAACCGTTAAACCGATAGCAGAGAATTCTGATTTTGGATTTAATTATTCTGAATTTAACGTCGTTCAGGATACCATAAAAAGGGGAGATAATTTTGGGACAATTATAAGCAAGCAAAACATAGGCGACCGAAAAGTATTTGAGATTGTAAAAAGCGTTAGAGATACCTTTAACGTAAGGTATATAAGGCCGAACAGGGCCTATACGATGCTAAGGTCAAAAGATAAAACAAATAAGCTACAAGTATTTATATATCAGCAGGATGCTTTAAGTTATTATGTATTTGATTTTCGCGACACTACAATTGTAGCTTATAAAAAAACAAGGCCTATCACCATTAGAAGGCGAACTATAGGTGGTGTTATTAAAGGTTCGTTATCTGAAACCTTAGGAAATGAAGGAGTAGAGGCTGCATTAGCGAGTAGAATTGCTAGAATATATTCTTGGTCCATTGACTTTTTTAAATTAAAGAAAGGAGACCGGTTTGCTGTCACTTTTACAGAAAGATTCATAAAGGATTCTATTTATAATGGAGTAGAAGACCTAGAAGCTTCTTTTTTTGAATATAAAGGGAAAATTATTTACGCCTTTCCATATATTCAAAATTCCGCATCAGGAAAAGTAGGTTATTACGATGAGGAGGGAAAAACGTTAAAGAACTTCTTTCTTAAAACCCCAATAAAATTTAGTCGTTTAACTTCTCGGTTTTCAAATAATAGGTATCATCCTGTGCAGCACAGGTGGAAAGCACACAAGGGAACTGATTACGCTGCGCCAAGAGGCACACCAATTACCACCACTGCATCAGGAACGGTTATAAGAACAGGATATACTGCAGGAAACGGCAACTATGTAAAGGTAAAACACAATAATACCTATTCAACTCAATACTTACATATGTCAAAAATCTTGGTTCGACGTGGCCAACATGTAAATCAAGGGGATGTTATTGGTAGGGTTGGCAGTACAGGTTTGGCGACGGGGCCTCATGTTTGTTATCGTTTTTGGAAAAACGGAAGGCAAGTTGACGCGCTAAAGTTAAAATTACCAGGGGGAGAACCGATGAAAAGCGCTAATAAAGCTCGTTTTTTAAAGACTATTGAACCATTGAAGTTTGAGTTAGACAGTATTGCAAATTTATAAATCAAAAGATCTTTTTTTGATCTGAGTTGTGAAAAGTTACTATAGAGAGAAGCACAATTATTTATAGTAAATAATTGTGCTTCTCTTTTTTTGAGAATGATAATATCTTTTCATTTCTTGTTAAATTGTGATATAAGTTAAAAGGATTAAGCAATTAGAACTAATTTCAGTAATTTTGCCGAAATAGAATTAATACTTGAATTAAAATAAAAATGGCTTTAAATACAATAAATCCCACAAGCACAGCGTCTTGGAAAAAGTTGCAAAAGCACTTTGATGATATGCAAAATACCACTATGCACGAGATGTTTCAAGTGGATGTTACCAGAACCGCAAAGTTTCATCTGAAATGGAATGATTTTCTAATAGATTATTCAAAGAACATCATTAATCAAGAAACGATGGACCTCTTATTAGAATTGGCAAATGAGCTGGGACTAAAAAAGGCGATTTCGGATTATTTTGAAGGCGAAATCATTAATCAAACTGAAAATAGAGCAGTGCTGCACACTGCATTACGAGCAAAAGAATCAACAATTGTAAATGTCAATGGGAAAAATGTAGTTCCTGAGATTTATGATGTAAAAAGAAAGATGCAATCCTTTTCGAATGAAATAATAACAGGTAGAAGAACTGGATATACAGGGAAGCCTTTTACTGATATTGTAAATATTGGTATCGGAGGTTCTGATCTAGGCCCCGCTATGGTTGTTGAAGCATTGCAGTTTTATAAAAATCACTTGAATGTTCATTTTGTTTCTAATATAGATGGAGATCATGTAAATGAAGTTATAAAGAAGTTAAATCCTGAAACTACCCTTTTTGTTGTTGTTTCTAAAACGTTTACAACACAAGAGACGTTAACAAACTCCGAAACTATCAAAGAATGGTTTTTATCAAAAGAATTTGGAACGAAGCAAGAGGACATAGCCCAGCATTTTGTTGCCGTTTCTACCAATATTCAGAAAGTGACTGAATTTGGAATTAATCCAGATAATGTTTTTCCGATGTGGGATTGGGTTGGCGGTCGTTTTTCATTATGGAGTGCTGTTGGATTGACCATCAGTCTAGCTATAGGCTTTGATCATTTTGATGACCTGTTAAGTGGTGCAAATGAAATGGATGATCATTTTAAGACGGCTGATTTTGATCATAATATGCCGGTTGTTCTTGCTCTCTTAAGTATATGGTACAATAATTTTTTTGGTGCGGAGAGCGAAGCGTTGATTCCTTATACGCAATATCTTCAAAAATTGGCTCCTTATTTACAACAGGGAACAATGGAAAGTAATGGTAAAAGTGTGGGTAGAGACGGGCTACCTGTTAACTACGAGACTGGAACTATTATTTGGGGAGAACCTGGAACTAATGCGCAACATGCTTTTTTTCAATTAATTCATCAAGGAACAAAGTTAATTCCTTCTGATTTCATTGGTTTTGTAAAGCCATTATATGGCGATGAAGAGCATCATGACAAACTGATGTCTAACTATTTTGCGCAAACGGAAGCTTTAATGCACGGAAAAACAGCAGAAAAAGTACAGGCTGAATTTGATAAACAAGGACTTGATAGTGAGAGAGCAAAGTTTCTATTACCATTTAAAGTTTTTGCTGGCAACAAGCCTACGAATACCATTCTGATTGAGAAATTAACTCCAAAGTCACTTGGGTCTTTAATTGCGCTGTACGAACACAAGATTTTTGTGCAAGGAATGATTTGGAATATATTTAGTTTTGATCAATGGGGAGTGGAACTAGGGAAACAACTCGCGAACTCCATCCTTGATGAACTTAATTCGAAAAAAATAAGCAGTCACGATAGCTCGAC
>JBLIKD010000047.1:0-13259 GCA_047636275.1 Flavobacterium sp.
TGCAGGAATAGTATGGTTCCAAAATTCACATATTTGATCAATATATCAAATTATTAATAGAAGTTAAACTGGGTAACTTAGCAGACTGCCAAGTCTGTATAGCTATCATACAATACTTGGGATTGATTATTGGTTCGTTGTCAAGTAGCGAGAAGATTCGATTTTTAAAAAGTTCAAGTATTTCTTTTCGTTAAAGAGATAAAGTAAAAAAGCCTCCGTTCCCAGAAGCTTTTTTATATCAGATTTAGAAATTACTTTAAAACAAGATCTAAATTTTTACTGGTTTTTTAGCTGTGAAAATAAAATATAGTCCTATGAGAATAAATGGTATACTAAGCCATTGTCCAGTGGAAAGTAATCCTAAAGTACTTTCAAAACCACCTTGACTTTCTTTTACATATTCAACAACAATACGTACAGAGAACAATAGTACTAGAAAAAGTCCAAATAAAAACCCGGATTTTTGTCTGGCCTCTGTTTTCCAGTATAAGAAAAACAATATCGCAAAAACAAAAACATAGCAAAATGCTTCATACAACTGAGCAGGATGTCTGGCTGGAACTTGTTCCAGTACATTGATAAACTGTGGATTGGTTGCAATAGCTTGGTAAGCCTCATTTGGATTTGGTATTTGTGTAGCATTTACAGCATCTCTAGGACTAAATTGATCGCGGATAAACTTTATTCCGAAGGTAGAATTTGTTTTTTTTCCTATAATTTCAGAGTTGAAGAAATTGCCTAGTCTTACAAAAATAGCTCCACTCGCAACCGCAATTACGACGCGGTCTAAAATCCAAAGTAAAGGTTTTTGTAATATATTTTTACTGAAATAATACATTGCGATTATAATCGAAATAGCAGCACCATGACTCGCTAGTCCTTGATAACCGGTGAATTCCCAGCCGCTGATAAAGCCAAATAAACTCCCACCGCTATTTTCTCTTACTGGTAAGAGGATTTCGATTAAGTGATTGCGGAAATATTCCCAGTCATAAAAGAAAACGTGACCTAAACGTGCTCCTAACAAAGTGGCCAGAACAGTCCATACAAAGAGTGAATCTAATTTTTCAATAGATTGACCCTCACGTTCAAAGATGTTTTTCATGATGTACCATCCTAGACCAAAGGCAATTACAAACATAAGGCTGTAGAAACGAATTATAAAAAAGCCTAAATCAATACCTTCTGAAGGGTTCCAAACTATGTTTAAAGCGTGTGTCATTATTTTTTATTTGTTGTAAAAATACATTTTTTGTCTTGAGTTCCAATAGTATATTAAAGAATGCCTTTTTTTGTGGTATTTTAAAGTCGGCAAATATGAAATCTATCGTACAGTTTGTCTCAATGATTACATTTTTTTTGAGGGACTGGGTCATATCCTACTTTGCCCCAAGGGTGACAGCTTAAAATCCGTTTAATTCCTAAGAATCCACCGTAAAAAAGACCATGAGTTTGCAATGCTTCAATCATATACGAAGAGCATGTAGGCGCAAATCGGCAGGTTGCCGGCATAAAAGGAGATAGTACGATTTGATAAAATCGAACCAGCACGACAAAGGGGAGTATAATTATTTTTGAAAACATATTTTAGATAATTAGCATTTGAGCTTCTTGGCTGATCACTAAAAAAAGATTGTTAAACAGTAAAGGTAGTTCCTTCTTTACTATCTTTCAATTGGATGTCGTAGGCTATTAATTGATCTCTTATTTGGTCAGAAAGCTTAAAGTTCTTATCTGCTCTGGCTTGATTTCTCATTTCGATTAGCATATTTATTACGGCTTCCAGTTTATCGTTGCTGTTGTTTGCTGTCTTTTCAGCTTCTAGTCCCAAGACATCAAAAATAAATGCATTCATTGCATTAGAAAAAATCTCTAGATCAACTGCATTTAACGTTTCTTTACCGTCATGTAGTAGGTTGATAAAGCGAACTCCTTCAAATAATTGCGCGATTAAGATAGGAGAGTTAAAATCATCGTTCATGGCGTCATAACAGGACTGTTTCCAGGTTGCTGTGTCAATGGTGCTATCAGTGTTTGCTTTCAGCTGTTTTAACGTGGCTACTGCTTCCATTAGTCTTTTGTATCCTTTTTCGGCTGCAACAATAGCATCATCAGAAAAATCAAGAATACTTCTATAGTGTGCTTGTAACATAAAGAAACGAGCTACTGAAGCTGGAAAGGCTTTACTCAAAATCGAATTCTCACCTGTTAGGATCTCGCGTGGTAAAATATTATTTCCTGTTGACTTAGCCATTTTTTTACCGTTCAAAGTCATCATGTTGGCGTGCATCCAGTAATTAACAGGAGTCTGACCAGTACAAGCTTCATTTTGAGCAATTTCACATTCATGATGTGGGAACTTCAAATCCATTCCACCGCCGTGAATATCGAAATGATTACCCAAGTATTTTGTGCTCATTGCTGTGCATTCTAAATGCCAACCAGGGAATCCTTCGCTCCATGGGGAAGGCCAGCGCATTATATGTTGTAGTTCTGCTTTTTTCCAAAGCGCAAAATCTTGAGGATTTCTTTTGTCAGTTTGTCCGTCAAGATCACGGGTATTGGCAAGCATATCTTCAATTTTTCGACCGCTTAATCGACCGTAATGGTTCGTCTCGTTAAACTTAACGACATCAAAATAGACAGAACCATTGGCTATATATCCAATTCCTTTATCAATAATTGTTTTTATAATCTCGATTTGTTCAATAAGATGGCCCGTAGCTGTTGGCTCAATACTTGGAGGCAAGAAATTAAAAGCTTTCAAAATCTCGTGAAAGTCAACAGTGTAGCGTTGCACCACTTCCATAGGTTCTAACTGCTCTAAACGTGCTTTCTTTGCAATTTTGTCCTCACCGTCTTCTGCGTCATCCACAATATGTCCTACATCAGTAATGTTACGCACATAGCGTACTTTATAACCTAAATGTAATAAGTACCTAAATATGATATCAAATGACATAAAAGTTCGCACATTGCCTAGGTGTACATTACTGTAAACCGTTGGGCCGCAAACATACATACCTATGTTGCCATCGTTAATAGGTACAAACAATTCTTTCTCTCCTGAAAGAGAATTATATATTTTTAACTTCTGGCTGTTATGTAAGGGCATGTTTGTTTATTTAGGAGCTGTTTCCTGCTTGCCGTTTCAATCGTTTTTATCTCGTTCTAAAAACGAGATAAAAACGATTTCCACTTTAACCAGGGCTAAGTATTTGTGGTTTAATAACGAATAATCTACTTTAGAACTTTGTCTCTAATTTTATATAATCCAGAAACTCTCTGCGGGATTGAGGGTCTTTAAATTTCCCGCCAAATTCAGAAGTGACCGTACTACTTTCAATATCACTGATTCCTCTTGAATTCACACAGAGATGTTTTGCGTCAATAACACAGGCAACATCTTTTGTACCCAAAGCATTTTGTAATTCTTGAACGATTTGCATTGTCAAGCGCTCTTGTACCTGTGGTCTTTTTGAATAATACTCAACAATTCTATTCATTTTTGAAAGACCAATTACTCTTCCATTAGAGATGTAAGCAACATGAGCTCGTCCTATAATTGGTAATAAATGATGTTCGCAAGTCGAATAGACGATAATGTTTTTTTCAACTAACATTTCGCCGTACTTATAATTATTGTCGAATGTGGATGCTTTTGGTTTTCTGTCAGGATTCAATCCCCCAAAAATTTCTTTAACAAACATCTTTGCGACACGGTTAGGTGTGCCTTTTATACTGTCATCGGTCAAATCCATCCCAAGTGTAAGAAGGATATTTTCGACATCTTTTTTTATACTTTCTATTTTTTCGTCATCAGTAATATCAAAAGCGTCTTTTCGTAAAGGGTTTGTTGCGCATGAACTAATATGATTATCTCCTATTTCGTCATGAATTTCTTCATTATGTTTCATTAAAAGTTACTATTATAGTGGGTGTATGTATTTATTTTGTAAAGATAATTAATATATATTAAAGAATTTCTATCCCTTTTAATAATTAATGATCGCTTCACTATGGCAATTGTGTAAAGTGCTTTTACGATTTGTAGTAAAAACAAACGGCAATAACTAAAAAGATTATTGCCGCTGTTAAGTGTTAGTCTGATTATAAGATGCGCATCGTCGCTTCAAAGTGTTTTATGTTACTATAAGCAAATAGCAGCGTTGTGCTATTTTGAGTTGTAAACTAAAATTGCTTCTTTCAGTATGTGTACTGCTTTAATTAATTCTTCTTTCTTTAAAACATAAGCGATCCGAACCTGGTTTAAACCTACTCCAGGAGTAGAGTAAAATCCAGCAGCAGGCGCTACCATTACTGTTTCTCCATTAAGATCGTAACTTTCTAAAAGCCATCTAGCAAAATCATCTGCATTTTCAATAGGAAGCTCAGCGATACAGTAGAAAGCTCCTTTAGGGGTAGCTACCTTTGCACCTTCAATTTTGTGTAGTTCTGTTATAAGTGTATCTCTGCGCTCTCTATACTCAGAGATAACCTCGTCAAAATAACTTTGAGGTGTGTCGAGGGCTGCTTCACTTGCAACTTGAGCAAATGTTGGCGGACTTAATCTTGCTTGTGCAAATTTCATTGCAGCACCCATTAGCTCCTTGTTTTTTGAAACAATACAACCAATTCTTGCACCACACATACTATATCTCTTCGATACAGAGTCAATCATTATAGCGTTTTCTTCTAGTCCGGGAATATTCATTACAGAATAATGAATGTCTCCGTCATAAGTAAATTCTCTGTAAACTTCATCAGCAATTAAAAACAGATCGTGTTTTTTTACTAAGTCAGCAAGCTGCATCATTTCTTCCTTTGAATACAAATAGCCCGTTGGGTTTCCTGGATTACAAATAAGAATTGCTTTTGTTTGTGGCGTAATAAGTTTTTCGAAATCAGCTATTGCGGGTAACGCAAAACCAGTATCAATCGATGAAATAACAGAAACTACATTAACTCCAGATGCAGCAGAAAAACCATTGTAATTTGCGTAAAATGGTTCAGGAATGATGATTTCATCTCCTGGATCCATTGTGCTACCCATTGCAAAAAGCAAAGCTTCTGATCCACCTGTTGTAATAATAATGTCTTCCACATTGATGGGTAATCCTTGATTTGTGTAGAACTGAGCCAACTTTGATCTATAGCTTTCAAAACCGGCTGAATGGCTGTATTCTAATACTTTTACATCAAAATTTCTTACCGCATTCATGGCCACCTCCGGTGTCTTAATGTCAGGTTGTCCGATATTCAAGTGATATACTTTATTCCCCTTTTTCTTTGCAATTTCGGAGTAAGGAACTAATTTACGTATTGGAGATTCAGGCATGTCTGTACCTTTATTTGATATTTTTGGCATGATAGTAATTGTTGAATTGCAAATTTGCGATTTTTTTTTTGAACTAAATAAGCTATCAAGCCTATTTATTGTTAAATGTGCACTATTCTTTCGTTTTTTCAGTAATTTTATAGAAATGTGACAAATGAAAAATCGAATCTCATTTTTTTTCTTTTTTATTTATGCCTTTGCCATTTCGGCACAGAGTGATTTTCGATTCAAAAAAGGGGGTGATAAAGTAAAGATTCCTTTTAAATTAATCAATAATCTGGTGTTCATTCCGATACATGTCAATGGGATTGAGTTAACTTTTTTATTGGATTCTGGGGTAAAGGAAACGATTCTATTTAGTTTAGAAGACAAAAAAGAAATTAGCCTTAAAAATATTGAAAAAATTACTTTGCGGGGTTTAGGAAGCGAAGATGCTATTGAAGGATTGAAATCTGCGGGGAATTTACTCGAGATTGGGGGGATGGAATCCATCAATCATCTTTTATACATTATTGTTGATCAGAATTTTAATATATCCTCCCATATTGGCATTCCTGTAAACGGAATAATAGGTTCCTCTCTTTTTAATAATAATTTATTCGAAATTAATTATGAAAAAGGAAAGGTGGTTTTTTATGAGGATAACCGTAGAAACAGAAGAAGGATAGAGAGAAAACATAAGAAAGTGCCCATCACTATAGAAGAGTCAAAACCGTACGTGAATGCTTCGACTGTCATTAATGCTGCTTCTATTCCAGTGCCAGTGAAGTTACTTATTGATGTTGGAAACAGTGATGCGATTTGGCTTTTTCAGGATGTTTCTGATAAAATAAAAGTTCCTACAAATAATTTTGATGATTATTTAGGTAAAGGTTTTAGTGGCGATGTGATGGGGAAAAGAGCGCGAATTGCAGAATTTTTAATCTCCGATTTTAAATTTACTAGACCCATAGTAGCTTTCCCGAACTCTAGTTCGTTAAGACATTTAACTATCGTTCCTGATAGGGTAGGTTCTGTTGGAGGGGAAATATTGAAGAGATTTTCAGTTGTTTTTGATTATCGAAATAGGTTTGTTTATTTAAAAAAAAACAGAAACTATTTTGCTCCTTTTGTATATAACAAAAGCGGTATTGAAATTATGCAGACTGGCACGCAATGGGTTCAGGAGACCTTATATTTGCAAGGTGTTCCAGTAGCTGTTAGTCATATGAGCCACAGTAAAGGAAGAAGTGCTAGTAGCTTAAAATACAAGATACAATTACAGCCGGTTTTCGAAATAGCAAATATTCGAGAAAGTTCATTAGCAGCGAAAAGTGGTTTACGTAAAGGAGATGTGATAATTTCCATAAACAAAAAACCCGCCCATAGGTATTCTTTACAGAAAATCAATTCGTTCTTAAGACCAGAAAGGGAGAAATGGATCACTATCGAGGTTGAAAGAAAAGGAAAGTTGATGAAATTTAGCTTTCAACTTATCGATATTTTGAAAAATGAAAAACGTTCCTAAAAAAAATAATCAGGCAACGTTTTAATTTTTTTAAGGCACAAACAAAATTAATTATCTGTTACTTCTCCTTTAATTTTTAAAGGAACTCTGCCTCCGTCATAATTAACAGCATTAGATTCGACAGTAATTGTTTTTCTTATAGGACCTACTGCCATGTTATATTTCACTTCAATTTTACTTGATTTTCCTGGTAAAACAGTATCCGTTTGTTTTGATAGGACAGTGGAGCTAGCTGTGGATTGAACCGCATAGATAATTAAGGGTGTAGTACCGGTATTGGTAAATTCAAATACTCTAATGCCATTATCTTTTCCTTTGGTTATTGTTCCGTAGTCAATGGTATTGTTCTCCGCTTTAAATTCAATTTTAGCTCCGTTCTGGGCAAATCCAATACTGGTGATGAATACGATCGCTATGATTGTTGCTATTTTTTTCATGAGATTTTTTTTCTAGATATAAAGTAAATTTACTTTCTTTTAATTAAAGCACAAATTTTTATTTTGTTTTTTATAATGTACTTAATTATTTACTTTTGTTCTCTGTACGAATTACAAATATCAGACCAAATTTTTATTTTGGTTTTAACCGTTGCTTTTTATGACAATTCCCGCACAATTTGACGCCAAGACTATTGAAGATAAATGGTATGACTACTGGATGAAAAACAATTATTTTCATTCGGAGCCAGATCATAGAACCCCATATACCATAGTAATTCCTCCACCAAATGTTACTGGAGTCTTACACATGGGACACATGTTAAACAATACTATTCAAGATGTCTTGATAAGAAGGGCACGTCTTAAGGGATTTAATGCCTGCTGGGTTCCCGGCACTGATCATGCTTCTATAGCTACCGAAGCTAAAGTTGTAGCTAAATTGAAGTCAGAAGGAATTAATAAAAATGATTTAACCCGCGAAGAATTTCTTGCTCATGCTTGGGACTGGACGGAGAAATATGGGGGAGTAATTTTAGAACAACTCAAAAAATTAGGTGCTTCTTGCGACTGGGAGAGAACTAAATTCACAATGGATCCTGATATGTCAGCTTCAGTAATTCATTCTTTTGTTGATTTGTATAACAAAGGATTGATTTATCGTGGGTATAGAATGGTAAACTGGGATCCAGAAGCTAAAACTACTTTATCAGACGAGGAAGTCGTTTACGAAGAACAACAAGGGAAATTATATTTCCTAAAATATAAAATTGAAGGAAGTGAAGACTTCTTAACTATTGCAACGACACGTCCGGAAACAATATTTGGAGATAGTGCGATTTGTGTTAATCCAAATGATGAACGTTTTGCACACTTGAAAGGTAGAAAAGCGATTGTACCTATATGTGGTCGCGTGATTCCTATCATAGAAGATGAATATGTTGATATCGAATTTGGGACTGGCTGTTTGAAAGTGACTCCGGCTCACGACATTAATGATAAAGCTCTTGGAGAAAAACACAACTTAGAAATTATTGATATCTTCAATGAAGATGCAACAATGAATAGTTTTGGTCTGCACTACCAAGGAAAAGACCGTTTTGTGGTACGTACGGAAATCGAAAAAGAATTGGAAACGTCAGGAGCTTTGGCAAAAGTAGAGTCTTACCTTAATAAAGTGGGAACCTCCGAAAGAACTAAAGCAGTGATAGAACCAAGATTATCTGATCAATGGTTCTTGAAAATGGAAGATTTAGTAAAGCCTGCCATAAAAGCAGTTTTGGAGGATGGTGAAGTTAAATTGCATCCAAAACGTTTTGATAATACATACGCACATTGGCTAAATAATATTCGTGATTGGAATATTTCTCGTCAATTGTGGTGGGGTCAACAAATTCCTGCTTATTTCTACGGAGATGGCAAAGAGGACTTTGTGGTTGCTGAAAGTATCGAAGCAGCATTAGAGTTAGCTAAGGTAAAAACGTCTAACTTTTCACTTCTTACTTCAGATCTTAGGCAAGATGTTGATGCATTAGATACTTGGTTTTCTTCTTGGCTATGGCCAATGTCCGTTTTTGGCGGAATTACAGATCCCGAAAATGAAGACTTTAAATACTATTATCCAACGAACGATTTAGTGACCGGACCGGATATCTTGTTTTTCTGGGTAGCTAGAATGATTATCGCGGGATATGAATATACGGGTAAAAAACCATTTACAAATGTGTATTTAACTGGATTAGTTCGAGACAAACAAAGACGTAAAATGTCTAAATCATTAGGGAATTCTCCTGATCCTTTAGATTTGATTGCAAAATTTGGTGCTGATGGTGTTCGCGTAGGATTGCTGTTAAGCGCCTCTGCGGGAAATGACATTATGTTTGATGAAGAACTATGCAACCAGGGAAAAGGGTTTACCAATAAAATATGGAATGCTTTCAAATTGATAAAAGGATGGGAAGTTTCAGAGACAATACCGCAACCAGAATCTTCAAAGGTAGCTATCGAATGGTATGAGGCTAAACTGCAACAAACTTTACTAGAAATCGAAGGTAATTTTGAGAAATACAGAATATCAGAAGCTCTAATGGGAACTTACAAGTTGGTATGGGATGATTTCTGCTCTTGGTTCCTAGAAATGATTAAACCGGCATACCAGCAGCCTATTGACAGTATTACTTTTGCGAAAGCAATCGAAATGCTTGAAAATAACTTAAAAGTATTGCATCCATTTATGCCGTTTTTGACAGAGGAAATCTGGCAGATAATAGCAGAGCGAACTCCTGAAGAGGCATTGATTGTTTCAACATGGCCAGAATTAAAGTCTTTTGATGCTAATTTGATATCCGATTTTGAAAGTACGGCAGAAGTCATTTCTGGAATCAGAACCATTCGTAAAGACAAGAACATCCCTTTTAAAGATGCAATTGAATTAAAAGTGATTAACAACGATTCGGCTTCTACTTATTTTGATTCGGTTGTAAACAAGTTAGGAAATATCGCTGCATTAGAATATGTTTCTGAGAAAGTCGATGGTGCTTTGTCGTTTAGAGTAAAATCGAATGAGTATTTCATTCCGATCACTGGAACTATTAACGTCGAAGAGGAAATTGCAAAATTGACTACAGAATTAAATTATACAAAAGGATTTTTAAAGTCTGTGGAATCTAAATTGGCAAATGAAAAATTTGTAGCCGGTGCGCCAGAAAAAGTATTGGCAAACGAAAAACAAAAACAAGCTGATGCGTTGGCAAAAATCGCTACGATTGAGCAGAGTTTGTCTGGATTGAAATAATGTAGTTCTCTTTATAAAATCTAAAAATCCCAATACTGAAAACTTTCAGCATTGGGATTTTTTATGTCTTATTTAATCTTTTTAAGCCAATAGAAACAAGAATAACAATGGGAATAAAATTCCTGCCAGAGCAAGTTTCCAACCGCGTTCCTTGAAGCTGAACTTTCCGGCCTTTATCATGACCGTACCTGTTAATGCAATCGTAATTAAACTCAGGGCAAAAATATCTGAGTAATAAATCCAGAAATTAGAAGTGTTTTTATGCAAACTCATCGTCTGACTGATGATGGGTGTTTTGATGAAAGAAATGATTTCGCCTTTTCCCGTTTTTATGTCTATTTCGACATCTGTATTTTCAAATGATATTTTAAACGTTTCTTTTTTGACTGTCTGACGTCTCATTTTATCGTCAATCCCCAGTTTCTTGCCTAAATCCTCAGCAAAGTCATCTGTAATTTCGCTTTCCTCTGGCAGTTGTACTTGAATCGCTTTGGTTTCCGTAGTATATTTTTCAGGATGCCACATGTCCCGGTGGTTCATCATGAGCCCGGAAAAGGCAAAGGAAATGATAAGTCCAATATAGAAGTAACCTAAATCTCTGTGTAAGTTACGGAAAGTCTTTTTTTTCATACTAAGTGCTAGATTTATGATGGCTAAAATAGTTTATTATCTTATTAAAAAATAGGTCAAGTTGCACACACTATTTGTTCTGAATTAGGTGGTAAGTCCATTAAGAATCGTGTTTGGGTTTTTTAAGTTGTGTGCCGTTTTGCTAATTTCATAGTATTCGAAATTTAGAAGTAGCTTTCGAATTTTTTAGCTATTTGCTTTTAAAATTTTGTAAACTAATTCCTTTGTGGGTTTTTGGGTTTTTAATTTTTCTCTGACTATGTCAAAAGTTACTTTGAAATTACATCCTGTTTTATAGTGGCTACATCCATAAGCGGTATTTCCTTTGATTACTATTCCTTTCTGACATTTAGGACAGGGTAGGGATTCGGACGGGGCTTTGTTTTCTTTTGGTGGAGTAGGAGCAGCTATTTTTTTAGGTTCTAATTTTAGTTTGAAGTTTTCATCAAAACGGAGTAGACCATCCACAGTGCCCGAATCAGTTTTAAAGTCTTTTAAATTTACTGTAGATCCTTTTTGAAGTAATCGTATGTATTGGTTCTCTGATATTTTTTTCTCTGCGTACGTGTAAGGCAATACAAAATCACATCCTGCTTTATAGTTGCTACAACCGTAGGCTAACTTGCCCTTTATAAGCGTCCCTTTTTTACATTTCGGACAAACTTCAGTCGCAATTCCAGTTACTTTCTTTTTCTCGACTTTAACTTCTTGTTTTTGGACAATTCCCAAATGCGAAATTTTGGCGCGCGTGGTTTCGTTCCGTACCTCATTGACTAAAGCATCTACCATTCGTTTCATGTTGTTGATAAACGCTGCAGCGGTAAAAGTTCCTTTTTCAATATCTTTTAACTGCTTTTCCCAGGACCCCGTTAATTCCGCTGACTTTACCAGGTCATTCTGAATGGTATCAATCAATTGAATCCCCGTAGTCGTTGGTAATACCTGTTTTTTATTTCTAACGATGTATTGACGTTTAAATAGCGTTTCAATAATATTCGCTCGTGTTGACGGACGTCCAATACCATTTTCTTTCATCAATTCGCGTAAATTTTCATCGTCTACCTGTTTTCCTGCGGTTTCCATGGCACGTAATAAGGTCGCTTCTGTGAACTGATTTGGTGCTTTAGTTTCCTTTTCTAAAAACGAGGGTTGGTGTGGCCCTTTTTCGCCTTTGATAAAGTCGGGTAATAGATCCGCTTCTTTTTCTTTGGAGGTAGGATCTTCAAAAACAATGCGCCATCCTTTTTGTAAAATTACCTTTCCTGTAGTTTTGAAAGCAACATCGGCGGCTTTTCCAATTACTGTAGTATTGGCTACCGAACAATCGTCATAAAAAACAGCAATAAACCGCTTTGTAATAATGTCATATACCTGCTGTTGATTGTATTGTAATTTAGACTGAATCCCCGTGGGGATAATTGCATGGTGATCCGTTACTTTTTTATCATTGAAAACTTTACTTGATTTTTTAATCTTCTTTCCTAAAAGCGGCTCGGTTAAAATAGCATAATTAGTTAACTTTTGTAGAATACCGTGCACTTTTGGATAGACATCGTTTGGTAGAAACGTAGTGTCAACTCTAGGATAAGTGACTACTTTTTGTTCATATAAAGTTTGAACAATTTTTAAGGTTTCATCTGCCGTAAAACCAAATTTAGTATTGCAATACACTTGTAAGCCTGTTAAATCAAATAGCTTTGGTGCATATTCACTTCCTTTCTTTTTTTCGATAGAGATAATTTCAAAATCACTTTCCTTGACTTTATTGGCTAAGAGTTCTCCATCTTCTTTTTTCAAAAAACGGCCTTCTTCATAACTAAAAAGGGTGTCTCGATATAACGTCTGCAGCTCCCAGTAGGGTTGCGGTTTAAAATTCTCGATTGCAGCATAACGATCTACAACCATCGCCAATGTAGGGGTTTGCACCCGTCCCACAGACAGTACTTGTTTGTATCCACCATGTTTCACGGTATACAAGCGGGTTGCATTCATACCCAATAACCAGTCACCAATGGCTCTGGAAAATCCGGCATAGTATAGATTATCGTAGTTTGATGATGGTTTTAAGTTTTCGAAACCCTCTCTAATGGCTTCAGTGGTTAAGGACGAAATCCATAGGCGTTTTACTTCTCCTTTATAATTGGCTTCGTTCATAACCCAGCGCTGTATCAATTCTCCTTCTTGTCCGGCATCTCCGCAGTTGATGACTAACTCGGCTTTGTCAAATAAACTTTTTATGATTCTGAATTGCTTCTGGATACCCGAATTGGCTACCACTTTGGTTTCAAACTTGTCAGGAAGCATAGGGAGATTATTCAAATCCCAGCTTTTCCAATACGGCTTATAGTCGTTGGGTTCTTTTAAAGTGCATAAATGACCAAACGTGTACGTAACTGCATATCCGTTTCCTTCATAATAGCCATCATGTTTGGTATTAGCTCCTAAAACAGATGCGATTTCTCTTGCTACACTTGGTTTTTCTGCAATACAGACTTTCATTTTTTCCTGTTGAGTTGAGACCGCAAATTAGGAATTTAGAAGTTGGTATGGAAA
>JBLIKD010000048.1:0-13145 GCA_047636275.1 Flavobacterium sp.
AAGCTGTTTTTAGTTTTTCTCTGTATGAGCAAATTATAAATCAAGACTAGCTGATACTGACTATTTATCGTTCATTGAGTACTATTCTTTTGATTACCTTACTTAAAAATTCATGAGAGATTCCTAAATATGCAGCGATCTGGTGTTGAGGGATTCTTTGCGAAAGGGAGGGATAGCGCTCGTTAAAATCTAAATATCTTTTGTCTGCATTTTCGTGTAACAGACTAATTACTCTCAATTGTGTCGCTGCTAATGCTTTTTGATTCATTATTCTGAATAATTTTTCCACTTTCGGAATATCACAATACAACTGCTCTTTCTTAGCTTTGTCGATTGTGAGAATAACAGAGTCTTCTAGTGCTTGAATATATAGCTTAGATGCTTTACCTGAAACAAAACTATCAATATCTAAAACCCACCAATCTTCAATAGCAAAATAGAGTATGTGTTCACGACCGTTTTCGTCTTGGGAGAAAATCTTAAAACAACCTTCAAGAACATATCCTTCAAATTCACAGATTTCACCTTGTTTTAAGATGATTTTGTTTTTTTCTACTTTCTCGAGAGTATAGCAAGATCTGAACTCAGCCAATTCATTCTCTGATAAATCAACATATTTGAGAATGTTTTTTTGAAAAGAAGGATGTTCGTACATTATACTTTTTAATTTACATATTTTTCGCTTGATTCTAATTTAGCATATAAACCACCCAAGGCATTAAGGCCTGATAAATAGGACTCGGTTACTTGTTCTGCGAGTAGTACTTTTCCGTTAAACTCTCTGGTTTGTGTCGTGACAGCATCGGTAATGATGGTGTTTTCAAAACCATAATCCATAGCTGCTCTTGTTGTGGAATCTACACAAACATCAGTCATCATGCCACAAAGTATAAGCTTGGAGATATTATTTTCTTTTAAGTAATCTAATAATTTTGTATCTCTGAAACTATTTGGAAAGTTCTTTGTAATTACTTTCTCCGTTTTAAGAGGTGTCATACTTTTATGGATTTCTGCACCCTCTGTATTAGGTAAAAAGAAAGTTGCTCCCTCTTGAAGTGAGATGTGTTGCACGTGGATAACAGGCATTTCCTCTTTTCGAAAATAAGACAGTACGCTTGCTGCTTTCGCTGCGGTATCATCTGCCGATGCTAATTCCATCGTTCCGCCAGGGAAGTAATCATTCTGAATGTCTATAATTACTAATGCGGTCTTATTACTCTCTGAAACTTTTTTCATTTCTTCTGTTTTCTGTACCATATTTTTCTTATTTTTTATTAATTATAAGGCGTATGTCCTTCTGTGAAAATAAATTTTGTGATTCATTTAATCGTCACCAGAACGTTTTTTTTAAACTTAATGCCTCTCTATCAAAGATAAAATAAAAATATGGAGTTAGACGTTGAACTAGTTCAAGAAAAAGCACAACATATTAAATTAGAGTGAAATACTTATTGAAACAAGAGTTTCAGTACAGCTTGTTATTCAATAGTTTAACGAAGTGTAGCCACTTAAAAAACACAATTTTTCAGTTCTGAATCGGTAATATGCCTTTTCATGTTATTACTCTTTTTATAGAATTGGAATTACACTTTACCATGTAATTCAAGCACATAATGTAAGATGGTAATCGTTGTTTAATGATAAAAGAGTGGTGGTAATAATGCGATAATGATTGGGAGTCTTTGCATTGTTACAAACTAGCGGAGGAGGTGATGGACCATGATTATTGAGCATGTAGCGTAATTATTATTAATTAGGTATTCGACTCCCGCCATAGAGGCAAAAGGTCTAGGAGGTTTATAAAAAAAGTATATCTTTAACAAATTAAAAGTCAAAAATAATGCAAGAAGATAACAAAGACGGATTTAAAAGAGAACTCGGACTAATGGATGGAACCATGCTAGTAGTGGGCTCCATGATTGGTTCGGGAATATTTATTGTGAGTTCAGACATGGTGCGCCAATTAGGTTCAGCCGGATGGCTCATCGCCATGTGGGTTCTTACCGGGACGATTACGGTGATTGCGGCGGTGAGTTACGGAGAGTTGAGTGCGATGTTTCCAAAAGCGGGTGGACAATATGTATATATTAAGGAGGCATATGGAAAACTTGTTGGTTTTCTCTATGGTTGGAGTTTCTTTGCCGTGATACAAACCGGTACTATCGCTGCCGTAGGTGTTGCTTTCGCTAAGTTTACGGCGTACTTATTTCCAATTGTTAGTGATAAAAATATCTTGTATGAAATAGGCGATTTTAATTTGAATGCTGCGCAGGTTGTTTCTATTTTCACCATTGTTTTACTCAGTTATGTTAACAGTCGTGGTGTCAAAAACTCTAAAACCCTACAAACGTTTTTAACAGTGATTAAAATTTTGTCGTTGGCAGGTTTAATCGTTTTTGGTTTTTTTGCTGCTAAAGCTGAGGTTTGGGATGCTAACTGGATAAATGCTTGGGCTTCGTCGTCACTTGATGTGGCTACTGGATCTTGGATACCTATAAGTGGGATAACATTGATTTCTGCTATATCAGCGGCCTTAGTGGGTTCGATATTCTCGAGTGTAGCTTGGGAAGGAGTGACCTTTATCGCGGGAGAGATTAAAAATCCAAAGCGCAACGTTGGGTTGAGTTTGTTTTTAGGGACTTCAATCGTATGTGTGATTTATGTATTAGCAAACTTGATGTTCCTAGCCGTAGTACCGTTACAAGAAATTGCTACTGCTCCAGCAGACCGTATTGGAGTAGTGGCTTCACAATATATTTTTGGGGCTATAGGAACGTTGATTATTGCCGTAATGATTATGATTTCAACTTTTGCTTGTAACAATGGGTTGATTATGACCGGTGCCAGAGTATATTACACTATGGCTCAAGACGGTGTGTTTTTCAAGAAAGCGGCTGAGTTAAATAAATTCAGTGTTCCTGAATGGTCTATCTGGGCACAGTGTTTTTGGGCTTCGGTTTTGTGTCTTACGGGTAAATATGGTGATTTATTGGATTTTGTGGTGATCATTGTTTTGATTTTTTATATACTTACGATTTTAGGGATATTTATTCTTCGTAGGAAAATGCCAAATGCCGAAAGACCATATAGAGCTTTTGGTTATCCATTTTTACCTGCGTTCTACATAGTTGTTGCTACTGCAATTTGTATCGCCTTACTGTACACTAAAACTAGTACGAGCGGTTGGGGTGTCGTGATTATGTTACTTGGGATTCCGGTTTATTATTTGGTTAAGAAGAAGGAATAATTTAGTAGTATTCACAATACTGTATTTAGTATTTAATTTCTAAAGAGTACTAAAAAAGTGACCATTAACAATAACTTTAAAAAACCTGTCCCGTCTCATTTTTAAGAATGGTATGGGACAGGTTTTATATGTAATTAAGGTTTTGCTGGTGCTATTAGTCGGTATTTTCTTTGAATGGTTCTAGGTGATACAAAACACCTAATTATATAGAAGCATAGTTCTACTTTGTTTAAAGAGGAATGGCATAGAAAATTATTTCTTATATGGTTATCAAGCGTTCTTTAATTAAAGTGAAGCTCCGTTTTTATACTTATCATAAAATCTATATTTTTATTTGGTAGATGAATGACGGTATTATTTCTTAACAGATAAGTACCTCTTGCTCTTGATATGGCAGTAACTTTTTAAAAGTTTACATGGTTTTATTTTTCAGAGTAAAAAATTAATCAGCTACAATCATAGCTTTATTGCGTCACTAAAGGAGTAGTATAGAATATTAGTTTTCAAAAAAGGAGATCAGTTTTCTTAAATTAAAGCGAACTTTATTTCTTATAATTAGAAAGAAACGGATGTTTCTATGTGGTGAAAGAATAATGATATTATTTAAAGTAAACTTAAAAAAACCCGCCTCGTCTCGTTTTTTATAAACGATTCGGGACGGATTTTCTATTAAATCCAGGCTGGGCTGCTGTATGTCTTAATCTAAAACTTGAACTAAAAACTAAAAGCTGAAACGGCGTAGCCAAACCTGTAAACTTTAGTCTAGTAGTAGGTAAAACGTCTTACTTTAGCAATATATTTTGCTAATCGAATTACTTGGTGGCTGTAGCCATATTCATTATCATACCAGATGTATAACACTATATTTTTACCATCATTAGAAACGATTGTGGCATTACTGTCATAGATTGCAGGAGCAGATGTGCCAACGATATCGGAAGAAACTAATTCGTTATTCATTGAATATTTAATTTGTTCCACTAACTCGCCTTCCAATGCATATTTTTTCATGATGGCATTTATTGCTACAATTGAAGTCTTTTCTGATATGTCGAGATTCAAAATAACTAATGATCCATTAGGAACAGGAACACGTATCGCATTAGAGGTTAGCTTCCCTTCTAATGATGGTAATGCTTTAGCGACTGCAGTACCTGCTCCGGTTTCTGTAATTACCATATTCAACGCTGCAGCTCTACCACGACGGTATTTTTTATGCATGTTGTCAACCAGGTTTTGGTCGTTTGTATAGGAGTGTATCGTCTCTAAATGACCTTTTACAACGCCTAAAGTGTCTTCAATTGCTTTTAGTATTGGAGTGATGGCATTCGTTGTACAAGAAGCGGCAGAGAAAATATCGATATCGTCTGGGTTGTATTCGTTTTGGTTTACACCATGAACAATATTTGGTACGCCTTTCCCCGGAGCGGTCAGTAATACTTTATGTGCTCCTTTTGAAGCTAAATGTCTACTCAAAGCTTCTTTAGTAGTAAAAGCACCTGTATTGTCGATAATCAAGGCGTGGTCAATCCCGTATGAAGTATAATCAATTTCTTCAGGAGCATTTGCCGTAATAACATGAACAGTGGTACCGTTTATGATCAATGCATTATTTTTAACATCTATGGTTACGGAACCTTGAAAATCACCATGAATGGAGTCATAACGCAAAAGCGAAGCCCTTTTTTCGAGCGTTGTAGCATCATTTTTATCTCTGGTTACTATGGCTCTCAATCGCAGTTGACTTCCTTTTCCAGTTTTAGACATCAGTTCTCTGCCTAACAAACGTCCAATTCTGCCAAAACCATATAAAACCACGTCTTTTGGCGTAATTTCTTCAGACGACCTAGCTTCTTTTAATTTGTCCAATACAAAATGTCTCGCATCTGGATACTTTTCATTCTCTAGTACATACTCGTAAGTCAGTCTACCAATATCTAATTTTGAAGGTGGTAAATCTAATGATAGAACTATTTTGGCTATTTCCACCGAGTCAAAGATGGTAATCGGTTTGCCCACAAAATCTCCGGCATACTGATGTAAATTGATAATTTCGCTTACGTTTTTATCTAGTAATTGATTTTTAAATAAAACCATTTCGATGGATTTGTCATACCATAAATCGCTGACAACTTTAATTAATTCTACTCCCGCACGTCTTCTGTCGACTTGAAATGAAACTTCTTTTTGATACAAAGGTGTCTTGCTCATATTGAAAATTTGAGAAAATTTAATAAGTTATTTTACTAAATTTTGTGCAAAAATACTTATTTCAATCGATTTCGTAAGCCATTATCTTCTTTTTTTTAATAAACAAAGCCAGAGCATTTTCATGGTCTGGCTTTGTTTTTAATGAAAAGGGTAGTAATTAGATAATAACCCTGAAGATTTCTCCACTTTTATTGATCATCTCGAGTCGTACGCTCTGACTTTCTTCTTTGCTATTTATTAGTTTGGAAACCGTCTCGATATCCGTCGCTTTTACATTGTCAATACTTAGAATGATATTGCCTTTTAGTTCCTTAGTGTACTGAATTAAGTTTTCATTAGTTATGGCTTTTATTTTGACGCCATAATTAATATTGAATTTCTTTTTGTCAGCGGCATCAATGTTTTCTAATTCGATTCCTTTAAATTCAGTACTTGAGAATTCATTTTTACTTAAAACTACAGGGACGATGTTGTTTTTGCCATTTCTGGTATAGGTCACCTGTATTTTATCATTTGGTCTTTTGGTATTGATATATCCAGACAGGTCCGCATAAGTAGCAATCTTTTGACCATCCATTTTTACGATGATATCTCCTTTTTTAAGTCCAGATTTTTCAGCACCTGAATTTTTTGTAACAGCACCGACGTAAAATCCTTCAGTTTGATTAATTCCCAATGCCTTAGATGCAGTTGCATTTAATTCTCCACCTTCAACACCTAATATTGCTCGTTGCACGTTGCCGTACTCCATAAGATCTTCGATAATTTTTCGTGCGATATTAGACGGTACAGCAAAAGAATACCCAACATAAGAACCGGTCATAGAGGAAATCATAGTGTTGATTCCTATTAAATCCCCACGCGTGTTTACCAGAGCGCCGCCGCTATTTCCTGGATTTACCGCTGCGTCGGTTTGAATAAAGGATTGAATTCCGCTTGTGCCAAGGTCTCTTGCTTTCGCCGAAACGATACCAGCAGTCACCGTTGACGTTAAATTATACGGATTTCCTACCGCCAGAACCCATTCGCCAATTTTTACGGAATCAGAATTTCCAAACGTAGTGTAAGGAAGTGTTTCGTTAGCATCAATTTTTAGCAAAGCAATATCCATTTTCGAATCGGTACCGATTAGTTTTGCTTTGTAAGATTGTTTATTGTTTAAGGTGATTTCAATTTCAGAGGCATCTTTTATTACGTGATTGTTAGTCACGATATAGCCATCGGCAGAGATAATAACGCCAGATCCTGTTCCAACTTGTTCTTGTGTTTGTCCGCCTTTGTAGCCGTAGTAGTATTCTAGCATGGGGTTAGATACCGTCTTATAGGACACGTTTTTCACGTGGACTACGGTATGTATGGTTTTTTCAGCAGCTTCTGTAAAGTCAATTACATCTGGAGACAACCCTACTTTTTTAGCATAGGAATCGCTAGAAAGGGTCGTTATGGGATTTTCGTGTGAAGGAAAATAGCCATTAGTGTCAAATAATAACTTGTATGCTCCTAATGTTACGGCGCCACTTAAAAGAGATGCCAAAAAAAGCTGCGAAAATCGATTCATAATAGAGTTAGTTTTACGTTATTTGTAAGGCAAAAATAAGGCTAAATAGGCTGTTTCAAAAACAGTTTAACGCTCTTTAACAGGGATTAACATTTTATTGATAGTTCGTGCTTTTGTGAAACACAATTTAAAGAAAATGCAAGTAGAATTTTATAAGTATCAGGGTACAGGAAATGATTTTGTGATGATTGACAACCGCTTGGAAACTTTTCCAAAAGAAGATCGCACGCTGGTAGCACATTTATGCAACAGACGTTTTGGGATAGGCGGAGACGGTCTCATTTTATTAGAAAATGATCCGGAATCTGATTTTAAAATGGTGTATTACAACTCAGATGGAAGTCAAAGCACTATGTGTGGAAACGGAGGAAGATGTTTGGTGGCTTTCGCCAAAAAATTAAAGACGATTGGAAATAGCACCACGTTTAACGCCATAGACGGATTGCATCATGCAACAATTAAGGATGACGGTATCGTCTCACTGCAAATGATTGATGTTTTGAATATTAAAAAAGAAGTAGATTATACTTTTCTGGATACGGGTTCTCCACATCATGTTCAGATAGTGGACGATTTAGAGCATTATAATGTAAAAGAACAAGGCTCCGCCATTAGATACAGTGAGTTATACGGAAAGCAAGGAAGTAATATTAATTTTGTAAAGAAAATAGATGCTAAGACTTTTTCGTTGCGCACCTATGAAAGAGGCGTGGAAGACGAAACATTGGCTTGTGGAACGGGTGCGACCGCTGTTGCAATAGCGATGAATGCCACGGGAGCAACAGACGCTACTAGTATTGATTTGAATGTTCAGGGCGGCAAATTAGTCGTTTCTTTCGATAAAAAAGACAACCAATATACGAATGTCTACCTGAAAGGTCCCGCTGAATTTGTCTTTAAAGGAACTATAGAAATATAGTTAAACCCCTAACCCCACTCTTTAACCTCTAAATTCTAACCTCAGTAATGATAACCTTAAAAGGAGACAACATATACATTCGAGCTCTTGAACCCAATGATTTGGAGTTCATTTATGCCATAGAAAATGAACAAACTATGTGGGAAGTAAGTAATACAAATACTCCATATAGTCGATTTTTAGTGAAGCAGTATCTCGAGAATGCACAACAGGATATATATGAAGCCAAGCAATTGCGATTAGCAATTTGCCAAGACGAAGACTTTCCTGCGGTAGGGTTAATTGATTTATTTGATTTTGACCCAAAAAACAATAGGGCAGGGGTGGGTATCGTGATACAGGGACTTGAGAATCGAAAACAAAATATTGGGTCTGAAGCATTAGGATTACTAATACAATATTCGTTTAACAATCTTAATTTACATCAATTGTATGCAAATATAGGCACCGAAAATGAAGCAAGTAAAGCTCTTTTTACTAAATTTGGCTTCGAATGTATCGGTGTAAAGAAAGATTGGAATCTTGTGAAAGGTGTTTATAAAGACGAAGCCATCTTTCAATTAATTAATCAACAATTTTAAAATTTTAGTTTTGAATATAAAAAAAATTATAGCAACACTGTCAATAGTTGTAGTCTCTGGATTGATCATTTATGGATTTATCCTAGTACAACAAATTTTTGCGGACAACACTAAATTTACTAAAAGTGAGCTTTATGTCTATGTTCCTACAGATGCCAATTATTCAGAAGTCAAGAAATTATTAGCTCCTTATATCGACAATATGGAGCGCTTCGACATGGTTGCAAATAAGATGAGCTATCCTCAAAATGTGAAATCAGGACGGTTTTTATTGACCAAATCAATGAATAGCTATGTACTTGTGAAAGCGATGCGAATGAATATCCCCGTTAAATTAGCTTTCAATAATCAAGAACGGGTTGAAAATTTTGCTGGACGTGTAGGTTCGCAAATTGAGGCGGATAGTCTTTCGCTCCTAACCTCTTTTAAAGATTCTATTTTTCTAAAGGAAAACGGTTTCACCAAAGAAAATGTATTGGTAATGTTTATTCCCAATACCTATGAATTCTACTGGAATACAACAGCAGATAAATTCCGTGATAAGATGATCAAGGAATACCGTAATTTTTGGAATAAAGAACGTGTTGCAAAAGCAGCGCAGCAGGGTTTAACTGCAGTGGAAGCAACAATACTTGCTTCGATAGTGCACAAAGAATCCGTAAAAAAAGATGAAAGACCTAGAATTGCCGGAGTATATTTAAATCGGTTGAGACTTGGAATGCCTCTTCAGGCAGACCCTACGGTCATATATGCCCTTAAGTTGAAATCAAATGACTTTGATCAAGTCATCAAAAGAGTTTTTTATAATGATTTGACCATGGCATCCCCTTATAACACTTATATGAATACTGGACTTCCCCCAGGCCCGATTGCGATGCCGGATATAACAGCTTTAGAAGCCGTAATAAATCCTGAGAAGAACGACTTTATTTATTTCTGTGCCAGTGTAGAGCGTTTTGGTTATCATGAATTTGCTGCTACTTTGAAAGAGCATAATGTAAATGCTAAAAAATATTCGGATTGGATTACCGCCCAAGGCGTAAAAAGATAATTTTGAAGTGTAAAAGCAATTCGTTTTTTTTACTTTTTTTATTCCTTACGTTTCATCTTAGCTTTGGACAAAATGGACTGGATGTTTTCTTTAAACAGTCCGATACGTTAAATACAAGGAGAAAAAATACCGTACTAGCTGTGGAAGCCATAGTGGCCACAGGAGCATTGGTAGGTTTAAATCAACTTTGGTATGCTGATTATCCAAGATCTGATTTTCATTTTATCAATGATAATGCAGAGTGGCTTCAAATGGATAAGGCAGGACATATATATTCCTCTTATCATTTAGGGCGATTTGGGGCTGAAATGCTAGAATGGAGTGGAGCTAGTCAAAAAGACCAATTGATCTTCGGCGCGGGTATGGGTTTCGCTTTTTTGACGGCTGTTGATGTTTTAGACGGGTTTTCTTCTGAATGGGGTGCTTCGTCCGGAGATGTAATTGCAAATGCTTCTGGTACTGCTTTATTTGTCTCCCAGGAATTACTCTGGAAGGAGCAACGTATCATACCAAAATTTTCTTTTCATACTACAAAATACGCGCAGTACAGACCCAATGTTTTAGGAAGCTCACTCGCGGAACAAATTCTGAAGGATTACAATGGACAAACCTATTGGCTTTCGGTCAATTTACACTCCTTCTATAAAGGCTCAAAAATCCCCAAATGGCTTAATTTGGCTATTGGCTATGGAGCAGACGGAATGTCAACAGGTAACGTAGAAGATAACGGCCTATTTTTTATAGAAAAAACGGAGAGATCGAGACGTTTTTATTTGAGTTTGGACATTGACCTGACGAAAATCGAAACAAAATCCTGTTTTTTAAAGACAATATTCTCTGTTTTTAATACTTTGAAAATCCCAGCGCCAACGATTGAATACTCACATCATGAGGGATTTAGAGGTCACATATCCTACTTTTAGTTAAGTTTAACAGGTTGGTTTTCAGCTTTGTGAATTTTGTTGTATCTTTGCACGCAGAAATTTCTTAACGGGACAGCGTTTTGAAGAAAAACAATTTATGGTAAAGAAATGGTATTTTTATACAAGTTTAGCTATTATTATAGCCTTTTTAAGTTCGGGTTTTAAACCTCTTAAGATTGAAGCAAATCAATGGTTTCTAATAAAAAATACAGGTGGAATTAGGTATCTATATCCATCGTTACAGCAGGACGATTACAATCATTTGAATATTCCTTTCACAGGAAATTTATTTATTGGTTTTAAAGAAGCACTCGGATATAGAGAATCTGAAAATAAATATAAAACAGTCAATTCTCTCGGTTATTTAGGTAAATATCAGTTTGGTAACGCAACCCTAAAATCTGTAGGAATACACGATAGGTCTTTATTCCTTCGAAGTCCTAAGATGCAAGAGAGAGCCTTTGTGGCTCTTTTGTCAAAAAACAAATGGATACTTCAGGACGTCATTAAAAAATACGATGGTAAGGTGGTTAGTGGTATTTTAGTTACAGAGTCTGGAATTTTAGCAGCAGCACATCTTGGAGGTGCCGGATCTGTAAAGAGATACTTCAAAAATAATGGAGAAAAATATATAAAGGATGCATACGGGACTTCAATACGTAGTTACATGGAAGCATTTGGAGGATATGATACTTCATCAATAGTCGCTAATGTAAATGCAGTTGCAAGTTTGAAGTAATTTGCAAGATAAGATAAAAAAAGGGGGAGCCAAAAAAATTGGACTGCCTCTTTTTTTATGATTAAGTTGTTTTATCTCACTTTTACAATGTCACCGTTTGAATGGACGGTCAATTTTAGCATTCGCCTTCCGTTTTTAATTTTAATGTTATATTGTTTTTTCAGAATATCACCTTCTTCTTGAGTGTATAAATACCTGTCATTAACGATGGTATAGTCAGGGTACGTTTTGTAAATAGAATAAAGTACCTCGTTAGGTAATCTAACATTTTTATAATTTTCTACTACTCGTATTAATTTCCCTTTACCATTATATGTCGCTGACAAAGAACTGTTTTTAGTTTCCATTATTAACAGATAACTTTCAGCTCCTTCATACGCTGTCCCAATATCATAAGCTATAAACTTTTCTTCTAGTCTTCTAACGTCCATGTCAGGATGGTTGTCAGGAATATAGATCGAAAAGTCAGCACCAATTCGATTAATGACGACAGCTGGTAAATCTACTACTTTCATTAGGCCATCCTCTCTATCCCTTGTCGTCTTTTTTTCTTGTGAAAAAGTCGACATGGCCAAACCTAAAAACAACATTGTAATAATAAATGATTTCATAATATTTAGTTTTAAATTAATATTTAATAGTTACTGTTTTTAAAAGAAAACCTTAAAATAAGTGCTTTAAATAGGGTTTGCTGCCATGTTTTTATTTGAGATAAATCGTTGCTACATAAAGTTAAGAATTTATTAACCTCGTATTTATTAATTTTAGATTAATAGTGTGTTAATAAAAGTGAATTTTAGGCTTACCTTTTTAACACGAAGAAACGTCTTCACCGTACTTAGTAGAGACTGGTATGTTTTTAGAATAAGTCCAATAATAACTAAAAGAGACCTTCTTTCTAATTTTAAAATATTTTGATTTATGCGTGAAAAAAGCTGCCCAAATTATTTGGGCAGCTAAGGGTGAAATTATTTATGTGGTACCTATCTTTCGGCAAGAATTTCACCATCGGCGTGAACCGTCAGTTTACGCTTGTCTTTTCCTCTTTTGATTTTTATATTGTATTGTTTTTTTAAAATATCTCCTTCTTTTTGGGAGTATAAATACCTGTCATTGACAATTTGCCAACCTGGGTAAGCTTTGTAGACAGAATAAATAACAGAAGAGGGTAACTTCACATCCTTATATTCTTCAATGACACGGATTAACTTCCCGTTTTCGTTATAGGTAGCTGATAAAGAGCCTCCTTTTATTTCCATATATACTAAATACGTTTCATAGCCCTCATAATTTTTACCTAAATCATATGCTATAAAACTATCTTCTAGTGTTCTGACTTTTGGATCAGCATTCAAGTCGGGGAGATACACTGAAAAGTCATCTCCGACACTTTTAATTACGACAGCAGGTAAATCTTGCACTTTCATAATTCCTTCCTTCATGACCTTCTCTGTTTTCACTTGTGAATACGAAGAAATGGTCAAACCTAAACTTAATAAAGTAATAATAAATGTTTTCATGATAATCAGTTTTAAATTAATATTTAATAGAGTTTAAATAGTTGGAATTCCACGACTTATTTTATCTTTAAATTTTTTAGTATTTAATTGTTGTTCAAGGCTTTAAGGTAAATTTAGCTTTTTTATTTTTTATTTTGTGTTAATGGTGTCTTTATGAAATGTTAATAAAATAGAGAGCATATATTTTTTTGTTAAGAAAAAGCATTTTTACAAATTAGTTTGAATAAACGGAAAAAGCTCTTAAGAGGGAGTTGTACAAGTTGTACTGAATTAATTTTATTCCTATTGATAAAACAGATTAAAAAAAAACTGCCCAATGTTAGTTGGGCAGTTAAAAGTGATTTTATTGTATTATCTTTTACCTATAATTTTACCATCAGGGTGAACTGTTAATTT
>JBLIKD010000049.1:0-13017 GCA_047636275.1 Flavobacterium sp.
CGTCAAGCAATTACCGCTGCAGGTACGGGATGTATGGCAGCACTTGATGCAGAGAGATATTTAGCTGCTAAGGAGTAGTATTCGCAATAATAGATTCCCAATAAAAAAGTCCCATTTACATAAGTATGTGGGACTTTTTATTTGGATTGATTTCTCATTTTACTTTTTTGAGTAATTTGGCTTCATCATCAAACCTTCGGATTTCAATTTTTGGGTTGCCATAAATTTGAATTTCAGATTTCTCCCCAGCGCTTATGCTAAGTGATGTTTCCGCGTTTATACTAGCAGTGGAGTAGCTCTCAGTAATTAATTCTAAATCTTTAATAGTCAATTTATTTCCTGTAAATTCGGAATTGTTATCCAGACGGATCACGGCGTTTTGTGCACTTCCTTCAATGTTTGCTTCTGCATTTTGATACAAGTCGCAAGCTATAGCACTTGTTGTAATTAAGGATTTTAAAGCAGCGTCTTTACTTAATACAATTTTTACTTTTTCTGATTTTACATTCAATTCAATTTCTGAATTATCATCAGCCTTCAAAACAAAACTCTTTGTGTTTATATTTAAAAATAACTTAGAGTAGTCATTACTTCTAAAAAGAATGGAGTCAAGTTGCACTTGCTGTATAGCGTTTACAACGGTCTCGTTTTTAGAAGAGACACTTTTTAAATCGTTTGTATAGGTGACTCTTACGATCAATTTCCTGTATTTTATTGCTTCTTTTGAAGTGTATATACGGAGCATATTATCTCGTAAATCCATTGAGATAATAGCATGCAGGTTGTCATCTGCTTCAATCTCTATTCCGGGTTTCTGCCCTTTTTCTAGATAGACTTCAAGATTATCCTCCACTTCAAGTACTTCAAAGTTTCCGGTTTCCCTTAGCTCAGTAGTGACTGTTTTTGAACCTTTTATTTTTTCTTTTTTCTGTGCAAAAGCAAGAGTAGATGATAATGCGAGTAGAATTATGACGGTGTATTTTTTTATTTTATTTTCCATGATAACAAATATAATTAAACCATCCACTATTGGTGAATGATTTAATTATTAATTATTAAATAAAAAGTCAAATTTTATCAACACTTGCGCCCGAACTCGATTTTTTTTCAAGTGATTTTGGAATTGTATTATAGTCAATAGCACTGCCGCTGGAGGCTTTTGCTTTTAAACTTACAATGGGATGAACGCTTATATTTGCTCCGCTTGATGTTGTTGCATCTACTTCATTAGCAAGTAAGTCGTGTGCATCAACAGTACTTCCACTGGAAGCAGTAACCTTGAGCCTAAGTGCCATGCCTTCTATTGTTATGGAACTTCCGCTACTGGTTTTGCATGCAATATAATCGGATTCTATCTTTAAATATAGGTTAGAGGCAGAAGAAGTTTTAAGAACAATTTTTTCGCTCTTAAGTGTATTTACGCTTGCAATAGAGGCAGCGCTTGCAGCGCTTAAGGATTCGATAATTGGCATCTTAATAGTAACTTGTTTTGATTTAATATCTATGAAAGAGTCATAATCACAGGCTACGATAAGCACTCCGTTTTCTACTTTAGTAGTGATGTTTTTTTGTAAATTATCATCAGCTGTAACACTAATTTCCGTTTTATTGGATTGTTCAATTATCAAATCGATTGCGTTGCTGACTTCAATACTTTTAAATTTTCCTTGTACAGTTCTATTCTCGGTAGTAACACGACCACTTCCCGTAATGGATTTTAGGTTTATCGATTGGTTACACGATGCAAACAACAAGGCAGTAAGTGCTACTAGAATAAATTTAGTTATTATTGTAATGATTTTTAGCATGATTATGGAGTTTTAATGACGATACCGTTTTCATCTACTGATAATGATCCTAATTCTTTAGTTTCAGTTCTAATTATCTCTTTTCCATTTACTTTGACAGAAAAAGTTTTTTTATCATCTTTATTAGTCACTTTTTTTTCTAAGATTTCATCTTCATAATTTTCTTGGTTGTCATCAGTGCAGTTTAAACATCTTACTTTATCGTCCTCTACTCTGTAGACGTTATTCTTTGAATTTGGATTCCATAAAAAGTAGTCCTCATCGGTACGATCATAGTTTTTCATAGAATTGTCTGGTTTTATTAATGTCCCCTTTGGCAAGTATAAAATGATTTCTATTTCTTGATCGCGAAATTTATTTTTTAAGTCAGTTAGTAGATAGTTGTCTAAAATCAATTGATTCCCTTCCATTTTATAACTGTATTTTATTTGTGCGGCTCTTTGTCTAGCATCTGAAATAGATTTGCCTTTTGCTTCTTTTTCAATTTGGATATAAGGTAATGTTTCATCCGTGCTCGTTATCCTTAGACTCACATCATTAGAGTATAGTATCTCCGTGCCGGTAGGATCTTGTGTTATTTTAAAATTGTCGCGATCGTCAATGTTTTTGGCATAATAATCATTGTGTTTGAATTTAATGTGTAGCGTATCGGTAGGCAGTAGCATAATATTTTCTTTTTGAATCATCCTTCCGTTGGCAGTAAAAGCAGCAGCTTGTTTTATTCCTATAGAAATGGCTAATGCAACTGAAATCAGCCACAGCGCTAACAACGTGTATTTAGCAATAGTGCCTAGCGACTTCATATTTGGAGCTAATAGTTTGAAACCTAATACAGTCAAGAAAAAGAAAGGAATACCAACGGCAAAGAACATCAATAGTCCAAAGACCCAGATCGGATAGTCAGTAAAGTTTCCTGCGTCGATAAAACCTTGCCAAGGAAAGTCAATAAAAGAGGAAGACCCTAAAGTAAACATACCTATAAATAATGTCATTAACGTGGCTAAGCCCGCTATAATTAGGATAATTCCAAGAAATTTTGCAAAAACTTTGAAAATTGTCATAATGAAATCACCAAACGTATTTCCAATTTTTCCAGCTCCCGTTTTTATTTGATTCCCGTATTTATCGTAATCAACATTTTTGAATTTGTCAGAAACATTTTCAAATTCTTCCCTCACTTTTTTTTCGATATTCGAAATGTTAATTGGTTCTCCCGTCATTTCCAGTTTCTCTGAAGTTGTTTTTGCAGCAGGAACAACAATCCATAGGATAATATACGCCAGGACTCCTGTTCCCGCTCCCCATACTAATAGAATAAAGAGTATTCTAACCCATACGGCATCAATTCCAAAATAGTGACCAAGTCCTGCAGAGATTCCGGTGATCATCCCTTTTTCAGTATCTCGGTATAATTTTTTTGTTTTTCTGGGTGCAGTACTGTTATAGCTTTGAGAATTGTGATTATCCTCTTCTATAATGTAGTCTTCCGGTTGCCCCATAACAGCAATGACTTGGTCTACTTCTTTTAAACCTACAACTTGTTTGTCTGTTTTTTGATTTTCCGTTAACAGCTCCGCAACACGCATTTCGATATCTTTCATGATTTCGTCCTGTCCGGATGATGCAGAGAGTGATCGTTTTATGGCGTCAAAATAACGCGTTAATTTTAGGTATGCATCTTCGTCTATATGAAAGAATATTCCGCCTAAGTTTATATTTACAGTCTTGTTCATGGCTATTGTTTTTCGTTGGTGATTAGATTTACTGCATCAGATAATTCTGTCCAAGTGCCGTTAAGTTCGTTTAGAAAAGTGAGTCCTATCTCGGTAAGACCATAGTATTTCCTCGGTGGTCCTGATGTGGATTCTTCCCAACGGTAGCTTAACAATCCGTCATTTTTTAGTCTGGTAAGCAGCGGATAAATAGTTCCTTCCACCACTAATAATTTTGCGTTTTTCAAAGTGTCTAATATTTCCGATGTGTAGGCATCTTTTTCTTTTAGTACAGATAAGATACAAAACTCGAGAACACCTTTGCGCATTTGTGCTTTTGTGTTTTCAATATTCATAATTCGTTTTTTTTAATATTTTGATTTTGTAGTTGATTAAACTATTCGTTTTTTGATTGATGTGCTAGTTCGTTATTCAGGCTTACATGATAATTTTTTTGGAGCTCTATCCTGCTATTCGCTCTATCTTTCTTGCCTTGAAACAAGTTCGCAACAAGAAAGGATGCCGGTACTATCAGGGCTAGTGATTCATTATTTGATAAAAGGAATTGTTATAGGATATTTATATTCTTCTCCATTAGATGTTTTTATAGAAGCGTAGATAATTAAAAAGAATTCGGCTGCTTTTAAACAAATAAAAATAAATACAGTAGTTAATCCTAGAGTGATTAATCCCAAGTTATCACCAAAAATAAAATTATCGATTACAAAACTATCATCGTGAATTATTGTATTCACAGGCACGTTATTAAAAAGGATCAAAATAAAAACGGGGATGGTGATAAGGGCTAGTCCTATGCTGTACAATAAAAGGCTTAATTGGAAATTGAGAATTTGTTTTCCACTGTAATCAACAAATGTAGACTCCTCTTTTTTTGAAGTCCAAAATAGTATGGGAAAGATAAAATTTCCAAAAGGAATAAAATATTGTGTTAAAGCACTCAGATGAGTGAAAGTAGCTCTGTTTTTTTCGGTAGTTGTTTTCATTTTTTTATCAGTTTGTCTTTCGGCGCATTTGATGATTGTGCCTTTAGAAATTATCGATTAGTAAGACCTAGTATTTTCTTATACAAATATATGGCTAAAAGACAGTATCTTGTATGGCATAGTAGTAAAAGTTAACAAGGTTTTAACAAAAACACTTTATATGTACGCATAGTATTTTTTTGTATATTAGCAAAAAAACCATTGATAATGAGACTTACAGCTTCCAAACTAAATAAATTTTTATTTTTCAAACTACCCGCCGCATTTATCTGTGGAGTTCGGGTAAAGAAGCTTGATGAGAAGGAATGTGTCGCGACTGTCAAGCACCGTTGGATTAACCAAAATCCTTTTAATTCGATGTATTTTGCGGTTCAGGCAATGGCTGCGGAATTGTCAACAGGAGCTTTAGTGATGTATCAAATTCAAAAAAGTGGAAAAAAAATATCGATGTTAGTGGCTAATAACAAAGGAAACTTTACAAAAAAGGCCACAGGAAGAATAACATTCGTTTGTAAAGACGGTGATTTAATAGAACGTGCTATTGAACAATCTATAACAACAGGCGAGGGGCAGACCTTCTGGATGAAGTCTATTGGAACTGACGAAAAAGGGGTTCAGGTATCTGAGATGGATTTTGAATGGAGCGTTAGAGTAAAACAATAAATTCTTTTGAGTTTGGTGGAAAATAAAAATGCCTACTGATGGAGGCGTTTTTAATATTTCAAAAGTAAACTATACTTCTTCAGTGTAAGATGTTTTTTCTTTTTACTAGCCAGTGTAGGATACTATTTTTTTCTTTCTTTTTGCATTTTTATTTGCATTTATTAGCTTTCCCTCAGCTGTGTTTTTCACACAACAAGTTTCCGTATTTGTTCTCGCTTTTACAAATTTTGACGTTTCTTAGGCTCCGAAAGTAGCCATAAATAAAACGATTGCTAGCAGTGATCGTGTTTTTTTAATTTTAAAATAGCGACACTGCAATTAATTTGCGGTTCCATTTTAATTAATTCTGCGTGTGTTTTCTTCAGTTTTATAATGTTAGCTGCTGTATGTGAAGCATAATCTGAGCTTAATATCATTTTGTTTGTTTTTTCCACTAGGCTCAAAGTACTATTTTGTGTGTTCGTATTGTTTTTAATAAATACTTAATAAACTATTTGGTATTAATCAATAAGAGTTTAAATATATTAGCATAAAAGACAAAGATAGACGCATTTCAATCATTTTGTTTAGTGGTTGAATAAGCACAAAATAATCTCATAATTGCTTCATTTTTTGACTACTAGTGGGTCGGTGTTTTATTGTATTTATAAGACAATGATTTACATACAACTGAATTCATGCAGACAAAAAAACAAATAAGAATTTTTTTGTCTGCATGCACCTACGAGTTAAGGAATAATGATTTTCTTACTTAATTCGCCATTTGTAGTTTGAAGTTTTGCAATATATACACCAGCACTTACTTTTTTGAGAGGTAATTGTATTCTGTTTTGCGAGTAATTTGCTACCTTCCAGGTGCTGATAGTCTGCCCAATAATATTATATAAGATGACTTTCTGTATAGTTATGGCAGTTGAAGAGTTGTGAACTTCTAACGTGTTACTGTTCTTTTGGAAGTTAATGACTACATCGTTTCCATTTATAATTTCATTTTCTTTGATGGCTAATTTTTTGTCAGTGAAACGCAATGAAAAGCGAGTTTTATTCTCACCTTGAGGGAGGACAACTTTGTAGTCTGCAGTACGAATTTCGTGATAGGTGTCTGTTTCATTGTCATGAATATAGATAGATTGGTCAGGGCCAAAGTTTTCGAGTTCGTCAATTAAGAATTGAACTTCTCCTGATGCATCTGTTTTTACTCCAATAGGATAGGATGCGCTTTTGTCAAAGTAACCCACTCCTTGAATGATTAATTTCCACTCATTAGTTAAAAAATAAATATCATTTGGTAGATCGTCAAAACTACTCGCGTCATATCCATAGTCTATGGCGTCAGATGCTTTTTCATCCAAAAACCCTAACAGTAATTGTTTGTGGTAGTTGTTATGGGAGTTGAAACCTAAGCGGATTTTTTTGATGGTATCTTTAGGAATTATGTCACTGTTGTTATTGTTCCAAGCTTCTTTTTTAGTTCTGTCCACTTTGTATAGCACATTCGAAGTAGTTTCGTCTTCTTTAACAAAGGCTCTTTGACTATTTTTAAAAATGACTTTAGGATTGGTTGAGCTTGGGCGGCCACTAATGAAAAAACCTTGGCCTACAGGAATATATCTGCCAGGAATTCCTCTAGAGGGAGTACCAGCTTTACTTATAAAGTCAACGCTTGCTGAGGAAGGTGCTATCCCTCCAATTAAGTTGCGTACTGCATACCCTCCTTGATAGTCTTGAAGAATATGGGTGTTATTAGTGCTGTAATGTTCCCAGAAATATAAAGCCCCATTACTGGCATCACCCGTATTACTACCTATGACACTTAGATTGTCTTGTATAAATGCGTTAGAGTCTAATGCTGATGGATAAGGGTTTCCTGCTAATAACAGTTGGTTTTCTCCAACTATGTTGCTGTCTATCAAACCATTATTAGGCTTTCCTACAAAAGTGTAGTTTTGGGAAACAGATGATGATCCGTTTCCTTTTAGTGTATATCCTTGGCCTGCACGTATTGCGCCTGTCTCGCCTATTTGTGACCAGCTTGCATAAGCATTAATATAGTTGTCAAATTTATAGACCCAGTAGCGGGCTATATTAATAGGGATACCAGCAGATCCATCGTAACCGCCAATCCAATTTATATTTTGTGGTGTTGATGTCGTTCCGTCTTTCATGACACTGGAAATTGTATAATTAGTATTATTAGCACTCGTATTTATAGTACTTACGGGAGAACTCCAGTAATTATAATTGTATTTGTTTGATTGTCCTTGTTGGTCTCTTTCTATAGATCCAGCACTAGTAACATCTAGATCACTTTCTGCGGTTTGTACTAACTGGGACATACCGGTCAAATTAATTATCCCGTCTAATTTTAGGTACCAATCGTTTTGTATTTTTGTATTATTAGTCATATTAATGGTAATCCCCGGATCTACAAACATTCCCAAATCCAGATTATTTACAGTTTCAGTAATATCATGTTGTACTTTTACAATTGACCAATCACTTTCCATGATGTCAATTCCTCTTATTTCTTTTATCGGGCTATTTACCGCTTCTGCAAAACGCCCTGTTCTTTCGGTTAAAAATGGCATAGGTGCCTGTTGAAGGTAAATATTTTTATTATTATAGATTTTTGCACCAACAATATCTATCGCTGGAGTGGTCAGGTCATCAATGATATCATCTTTATAGGTGTCCATTCGATAATAACGAAGCAAATTAGCAAATGGCAAGGAAAATGGTGAAGTAGCAATGTTTTTAGGAATTGTAACTCCCCTAATTTGTGAATCGGTATTTTGAATTTCCTGGTAGACCATTCTTTGTAATTGAGAGTCGTTTAAAGCAATATTAAAAACACGCACTTCATCAATTTTTCCTTTAAAATAGTTACTACCAATTGGACCTATTGTTGCAGGGTCTCTCCCTATTGTAAGTAGTGATGTATCTGCCGAAGAGATCGAGCCGGAAATTGATTTGGAAGCTACCATTGTTCCATTTAAGTATAATTTTAGTAACGAATTTGTTCCGTTATAAACTGCCGCTACATGGTACCATTGTGCAGTATTTAAAGTTACAGCTGTAAAGGGGTAAACCACGGAATCAAATATCAATGTTGAGCCATTAACTACTGCTTCCAATTTTTTTGCTGATGTGATTCGTATCTGAAAATTATTTTGACCAACAATGACACCATCTCCGGAAAAAGCGGCATTCAAATTAATCCAAGCCATTAAAGAAGTATTAGTTAGCCCGCCAAGAATTGTGGTACTTTGACCGTAGTCATTTCGTCCGTCAAACTCTAGAAAAAGTTTGGTACGAATGTCACGCGGAGATCCGAAAACCGAAGTATTCGTATCAAATAGATCTAATATCCCGTCTTTGTCAAGATCTGCAGAACCATCAATAATTCCATCATTGTTAGCATCTATAGTCTTATAGTCGTAAATCAGGTTGTTATTAGAGATATCCCAAGTGATTCCATTTGATTGCGTGTCTAAATAATCAGGTATTCCGTCACCATCTGTATCTTTTAGATACGTAGTTGCTGGATTTGCAGTTGCAATACCTTGGTTTAGGTTTCCATATTCATTTGCTCCGGTTCCGTAATCATAAATATCTAATATACCGTCGCCAAAACCTTCCGTAATTCCGTCACCATTAATATCTTTAATTCTAAATGTTTCTGATTCTGGCCCGTCACCCACACCATCACCCGTAATATCACCATCACCATTTATATATCCAAAAACAGCATTTGTATTTCCAGCACCAGATTCATCCACGTCAAAAACACTGTCGTTATCGCTGTCTAAATCTATGTAATTTGGTACTCCATCGCCATCAGAATCCAAAGCCGGTAAAGCTCCCGCAGATTCTGCGCTATCATGCATCCCATTTCCGTTACTATCCAGCCAATCAGCATTGACATCTATTTTTCCTTTTCCATCACTTAATCTGCCTAATCCAGCTTCGACAACGTCTTCAATGCCATCATTGTCGGCATCCAGATCGAACATATCAGCAACGCCATCATTATCTAAATCACATAACGTTTGTGAAATTAGAATGTCATCTAATGCGAGGTCATTACCACCACCACCTTTAGCATTGTTTTTGAAACGGACGGTGAAGGCATTAACATTTCCTAAGTTGATACTAGCTGTGAATTGTTTCCAAACACCTTGGGTACAGCTGTTGTCTGTTGTGCTTCCAGAACATCTTCCAATATCTCCAGTAGTGAAGGAGGTCAGAAAATTATTTGATAAATCATAAAATTCAACTGTCACATTGGGTAAGATTGTACCTGGGAACCGATCTTGCGCCATGATATTCAATACCCAGAAACTATAGGTGATAGGTAAATTTGACAAGACCCCAGTAATAGTTGTTTCGTAAAATATGCCCGGCTCAAAAGCGGCATTAAAAACGGCCATTCTCCCATTAATGTCTCCCGGAGTATGATCTTCTCCGTTGTACCATGCTAAATCACCATGAATATTATCTGGATCGTTACTTAGTGTACCAGTTATTTTAGATACAACCGTATATTCACCATCATCTAATATTTTAGATGATAAGTAAGCACATTCTGTCGTGTTTGTCCCTACAATGCCATCTTCGTAGCAATAAGTTGTTGTTGCTTTGTAGGCAGCAGTAAAGTCTGAAGTTCGCCCTCCTGTACCAAAAGTTTCATTTAGAAACTTATAATTTGCTTTATTTCCATTTGCGGCATCACAATTTGCTTCCTCGGTAGCATCAAGAATACCATCATTGTCATCATCTATATCAAAATTATCAAAAACACCATCTCCGTCGCTATCAAAAAAGGTTTGGATCCCTGCTCCTTGAATAAAGAAATCATAAGGATTTTCATTAGTGTCATTGTTTACAATTGAAATTGCAGCCGTTTTTAAGCCCAAGGTAGTAGGGTCAAAGCTAATAGAAAAGGTGGAGCTACCTCCAATAGTAATCGAAGCGCTAGGACTTGCACTAAGTGTGAAATCGCTCGCATTAGTTCCCGAAATTGTTAGTGCTCCTATGGTCAGGACATCGGTTCCTGTATTTTTAATAGTAAACGTTTTTTTTATGACTCCTGTACTGATTTCCATAGAACCAAAGTCCGTCCAATCTGTTATTGAAGGAGTAGTATCGCCATCGGCAATCGACTTAGCGTTTCCTAGAATGTCTACTTCTGGGTTATTAACCGTTGCTACCACAGGGGTTCTTGTACTGGAAACACAGGACCCGTTAGTTGCTTGTACATAATAGGTCGTGGTTGCGGTAATGGATGGTGTTTCAAAAGAGGTTCCATTATATAATGAACTACCTCCGGTAGCAACGGAAAACCAATTAAGACTTCCTGAAGATGCCGTTGCTCCTAAGACCACTGTTCCTGATCCCGTTCTTGATCCTGGAGTTGTATTTGTGACGGTAGGGCTAGCATTTACCGTTATGTTTGCGGTATTGTTTGCACTAATATTTGAACTGCAATTATTAGGTGAAGTTCCTCCACTTGCTAATTTTGTGATTGTTATGGTAGAAGTTCCTGAATTAGGGAGGGTAGTTGTTGTAAAACTTCCTGATCCCGCCGCAACCACATTCATTGGAGCCGTATTCCCTGTTGCGGTATTTCCACCTGTTAAGTTGTAGGTGACTGTGTAGGTTCCTACTGGTAATCCTGACGCTGTGGAATTAACGGATATGTTTGCACTATTTGTTGCGCAAATTGGCGACACAGTGACTGGCATGCTTAGGGTATAGGTAGGGCAAGTCCATGCAATGTTAATTTTACCATCTCCGCCTAACCCTCCGTTGTTGCCTTTTCCACCACCACCACCACCACCACCAGGTGCCTGGCCTGAAATGCCATTAGAGCCACTACCACTACCGCTACCTCCGCTACCTCCATTACCCCCATTACTACCGGTTGGTGCTATTGCGCCGGTTTGATTAGTGGTACTGACACCATTTGAAACTGATCCTGCAGAAGATCCACCGCCACCACCGTCAGTATTGGTTCCGTTTGCACCGTTGCCGCCTGAAAAGACCGTATCTCCGATGCAATTGGATGATAAAGCACCGCTTGCCCCTGTAGTGGTATCGTCAGGCACACTTTTGCCTCCTTTTGCAAGGAAGACCGCTCTATCAGAAAACCATGAATCTCCTCCTAGTACAGTTGTAGTATTACCAGAACCCACTGTGACGGAATAGGATAGTCCGGGAGTTACTGTCAGTACTTTTTTTGAGTAAGCACCACCACCACCACCACCATATTGATTACCACTACCATTACCAGCTTTAGACCCGCCTTTTCCACCTGCTCCCCAGGCTTCGATTGTTATGCTTGTAACTCCGGCAGGAACAGTAAATGATCCGGATGTAGTAAAGGGTTGATTTGTTTGCGAGTATCCAAAAAAGGTACTGAGAAGAAATACAAATGTAAAAGCAAGTTTTATTTTTTTTAAAGTAATTTTTTTCATTCTACTGTTTTTTATGATTTTTGAGTAAAAGTGATCTGTTAGGTATTAAGTTTTCTACCTAACGTAATAGATAGCCTTACTAATAAAAAAGGAATTAAATATTGAAAAATGAGATAAAATGTATTTAAATAAGCTATGGAACACAATTCTTATAAAAAAAGATTTTGGGCATTTTAGTAGTTCGGTATTCGATTGCAAAATAGACAATCTTTTTTTAACAGGTTTAAACTTCCTTTTTTGATGACATTATTAATTCTGTATGTCAAAAATAGGAATGATATGCCCAATACTATTATTAGTAAATCGTAAAATAAAGAAAATACAGTTAGTGATAAGTAGGGCCGTTTTTTCCTATTATTGGGGCTTAATACGATAAATAATAAAATTAGATTTTAGGGTATGCTATGTCTTACTGATTTACTGATTTAATATTAATTATTGGTGTATAATTTTTGTAAATAACTCACTATCAAATATATTACAAAATTTTTGTTATTCTTTATTTTTTATTTTTTATGGGCCTTTTTTCTCTTTAATTGGCTTTTTCTCAATAAAAAAAACTTTTTTTCTTACAAATTTTCCCGAATCAGAGCGACAGAAAACTTTATTATAAGGTAGTTTTCTGTCGTTTTTTGATGTACGATAGAATGCTTTTTTGAAATTATTTTTTTTTGCTTAGTTCTCCCCTAATATTTAATTTTTTGCAATATATACACCAGTACTTCTTTTAAGAAGAAGCGTAATTTTTATTTGATTCTGATTTTCAGTTTTCCAATATTGATTCAATTTTCCAAGAATATTGAATAATGTTATTTACGGTATTGCTTAATTGTCGGTCTGTATTGTTATGAAGTTGCTGTTTTTTTAATGACTGAGAACTAAGTTGTTTTCATCGATAACTTCCTTTTCTTTTAAAGCTGATTTTTCACCAATCAATAGTAATTCAAATCGGGTTCTAATTGTCCTTTAATAAGGATGATCTCAAAAGCACTTGTTTTTGAGGCTATTATAGAAGGTTTTTTTGAAACAGAATAGACTTGGTCTTATACTGATGCAATTGCATCTGCTGTATTATTCGGAGGAATCGGAGGAAAGACAGGAACAGGTACTTTAACAATAGTTCCGATGGAGAATTGTTATGGTGATTTTTCAAAACGATGGGTCAAGGAATTATGGCAATCACAGATAATACAGTAGAGAGAATGATGCGTAAAGTATCAAGAAACTTTCCGTGTGTGTTGTAAGGTTTCATTTTGATTTAAAAAATTGTAAGCAATTTGATTAGATTTTTTTTGTAAAAGTTCTGAAAAATTATTTTTCATCCCTCTTTTTCGTTTTATATGGTATGTCGGTG
>JBLIKD010000050.1:0-12763 GCA_047636275.1 Flavobacterium sp.
GCGGCAAATTCTTTATGGAATCCTGCACTCGCTGAAACATTATGAAAAGTAAAACTAGGCTTTGCCAACCATTGATTGCCTTCTTCTCCCACAATAAAATCAGCAAATTCAGTTGCGTAGCCTCTTTCCTCCCATCGCGATTTCAAGTAGAACTTCGCTGCATCCACACGAGAATAGTCATAACGCAATCCCGTATCTATAGAAAAGCTCTCAGATAAATCATAACTCACTATGCCATAAGTCCCAAATTCGACCCTATTAAAATTAGGAATCAAAGGTTTTATACCTGTGGCTGGATTTGCAAAATTATTCTGAAAAGATCCACTGACTCCAGTTTTGATATTCCAGTCGTGCAGTGATTTTTTATAATCTACATTTACTGCATTCGTTGTCAACGCTAAATCTAAAGCGGCTACCTCATTAAAATCTCCCCTACGCACATCAAACTCTAGTCGTTTATTAAATTGGAAAGAATACTGTACCGCAAGAGAAGCCGTTTCATCAAAATAGTAATTGTACTTTATTTTTGCCAAATGATGTTGCACTTTCTGCTTTGGGTTTCTAATAGCATATGTGAAACCGTTTACGACAGAAGGAATTTTATTGGTAATAGAATTGTACAAATCGTTAACATTCCCCGTATGTGAAGCACTCAAAATTCCAATCGTAGTGTTGTAGTAACTGTAGTAGGCAGAAACATCCTGTTTTTTTCCAGTGAATTTTATATCGCCAGAAAAGTTAGCTTCTCGATTCCCTGTGTTAGACAACACATAATCAGGTGCTTCTTTGTCTCCCATATACTTGACTGTTCCCACTGCATTCCAACTCCATCCTTTATCATTTCCTTTGTGTAAACTTGAGCTCATGGAACCGCCTCTGCCATTTGACGCTAGATTTAGAATAGTTTTCCCAAAAAGAGTGTCTTTTTTAACCGAGACAGGCTCTATAATAATCAAACCTCCTACTGCGTCACCACCAAACTGTAGTCCGGAAGCTCCTTTAATGACCGTGATTTTTCCGGCTGCGTTAACATCAAAATTTGGCGCATGCTCTGTTCCCCATTCTTGATCTTCTAAACGAACATTGTTGTTGATGACTGGAACTCTGCTACCAAACAAACCATTAATAACAGGCTTCACCACTGAACTTCCTGTTTTAAGACTAGAAACACCTGCTATTTCCGTCAAAAGATCACCAAGAGTCTGATTACTATATTTATCAATCGTTTCCTTTTTAATATTTTGTTCCAATAGCGATTTATTTAGCGTATTGACTTTTTGCCTGATGACCACTTCCTGTAGCTGGACTGTATTTTCTATTAGGGTAAAGTTTAAAACTTGGTCAAACGCTATGGTTAACAACGTATCAACAGACTGAAAACCAATACAGGAAACAAATACTTTGGCATTTCCTGATGGCAATCTTTTAATAAGGTAGGTCCCAGAAACATCCGACGATACTATTTTTTTCCCAATGTGCACATGACTTCCAGAAAGTGGCATTCCCCCTTGAGTAGTAATTTTCCCGCTAACTGTATTTTGCGCAAAACAAATACCGCAAAAAAAACAGCAACAGAAAAAAATATAGATTTTTTTTTGCATTTTCTTGTTTAAAATAAATATACAAGTGAATCATTTCCAATATTTGAAAATGACATATTACTTTGAAATATTATTTAAACTAATGGCGGACCTCGAAGGGAATACAAACTACCTGAAAAAGAGACAATCGCTCTGGCAGTTTTGTAAAAATAAGGTGCCTCTTTGTAATTTGAGATGAGTGTGTAGACCAAAACCTTTGGAGCTACATAAGAACCAAAAGTAAAGTGACACACTTTACAAGTATCGAAACTATGGTGCTTGTGTGTGATTTGAGCAGTAGTTCCATTGTGTTTATGATGGCATTCTGTTTGAAAAAATGCCTTTACAAAATGCCCATAGGTATGAAGGGACTGAAACAGTATTGAAAACAATACCGTCACTGCCAAAAAAAGACTAATTATAAGTTGCTTCTTTTTCATTCCATGCAAATGTAAGAAAATATATAAACTAAAACCATCTGCATTAACAAAACTAAAATAGTATTAACACAGATGGTTTAAAAGATAATATCAGATTAATTACACCAATTTCGACGATACTAAATATTCAGCAATTTGGATTGTGTTTGTAGCAGCTCCTTTTCTTAAATTATCAGCAACAATCCACATGTTTAACGTGTTTGCCTGGCTTTCGTCGCGACGAATTCTACCTACAAAAACATCGTCTTTTCCTTGTGCATACATTGGCATCGGATACGTATAAGTATCATTGTTGTCTTGTACGACAACACCATCTGTATGATGTAATAAACTCTGAATGTCTGCTACTTCAAAATCATTTGAAAACTGTACGTTTACCGCTTCGCTGTGACCTCCCACAATAGGTACACGGACCGCAGTTGCCGTAACAGCGATTGTTTTATCGTCTAATATTTTTTGGGTTTCACGAACCAATTTCATTTCTTCTTTGGTGTATCCATTTTCTTCAAATAAATCACATTGTGGAATTGCATTTCTATGAATAGGGTATTTATAGGCCATTTCGCCTTGAACTCCTGCATATTCATTTTCCAATTGCTCTACCGCTTTTACACCTGTTCCTGTGATAGATTGGTAGGTAGAAACCACAACACGTTTGATGTTGTATTTTTTATGTAAAGGCGCTAAGACTAGTACCATCTGAATTGTAGAACAGTTTGGGTTAGCGATAATTTTGTCTTCTTTAGTTAATGAAGAGGCATTGATCTCAGGAACAATCAATTTTTTAGTAGGATCCATTCTCCATGCTGATGAGTTATCGATTACAGTGGTCCCAGCTGCAGCAAACTTTGGAGCCCACTCCAATGATGTTTCCCCACCTGCAGAAAATAAAGCAATATCTGGTTGCATCGCGACAGCGGTAGCTAGTCCTACTACACTATGACTTTTACCATTAAAGTCTATCTCTTTACCCACTGACCTCTCTGAAGCTACAAGAATTAATTCATCAGTATCCGCTAGAAATTTTCTCTCTGCCAATACTTTTAACATAACCTCTCCAACCATACCGGTTGCTCCTACAACTGCTATTTTCATTTTTATATTTTTATAATTGAATTCTTAACTTAAGGTACAAAAGTAAGTAATATTCAAATCATAACAAATCGCTTCACAATAAATAACAAAATGTTACAATTGTAACAACAAAGGAAAACCACCTCTTTACGGGTGGTTAAGTGGAACATATAGTATAGCCGTATGCTTATTTTTTCAACAAATCTCTAATTTGAATCAATAGCTCTTGTTGAGTAGGCCCTACGGCTGCAGCCGCAACAATTACCTCTTTCTTTTTCATTTTTTCAGCCGCTCGTAATATGACAAAAACAAACAATGCAATAATTACAAAATTAATAGTCGCCTGCAGTAAATTACCATAAGTGATAACGGCAGCCCCTACTTCTTTAGCGCCATCTAAGGTATCATAATTACTCCCGTCTAGTGCAATAAATTTTTGAGTAAAATCAACACCACCTGTTATCAAACCAACAATTGGCATAATAACATCTTCGACAACTGAGGATATAATTTTTCCAAATGCACCACCAATAATAACAGCAGTGGCTAAACTTAGAACATCTCCTTTCATTAAAGAGGCCTTAAAGTCGCTAAAAAATCCCATACGTTTTAGTTTTAAATTATTTACAACCATCTAAAATAGTAAAATCTAAACGTAACATTAGGACTAAACACCATTTTATCGATAAAACACCCGTTTTACACGTTGAGATATACTGGTAAGAATTTCATACGGTATTGTATTTAACTTTTTTGCCATTTGGGAAACGGTTGGACTTTCGCCAAAAACAATTACCGAATCCCCCTCAGTACAATCAATCTCAGTAACATCAACCATTAACATATCCATACATACACTCCCTAATATTTTAGCTTTTTTATCTTTTATGGTGACAAATCCAGCCCCATTTCCCCAACCTCTAGAAATTCCATCTGCATAACCGATGGGTATTGTCGCGACCTTGGTAGGTTTCTCAGCCATGAATTTTCGACCATATCCCACGCTCTCCCCAGCAGCAATAGTCCTAATTTGGGAAATCACTGATTTTAGAGTTCCCACATTTTCTAGATATTTCTGCTCAGCAGGATCATTTGACACTCCATAAACACCAATTCCTAAACGTACCATATCAAATTGAGCCTCCGAATAATTACTTATCCCTGAAGTATTCAAGATATGACGAATAGGGTTTATTCCCAATTCTGCCATAATCCTGGAAGACATTTTATCAAATAGATTAATTTGGGAAAGAGTAAAATCACGATGCTTCAAATCATCGCTTGTAGCTAGGTGCGACAAAATACTTTGCACCTTGACCGTTTCATTTCCTTTTAAAGTCGCTATCAACTCATCCATTGAATCATCCTCAAAACCAAGACGATGCATTCCAGTATCCAGTTTGATATGAATAGGGAAATGGTGCAGGTTCTTTTCCTTTGCTATTTTTAAAAAAGCAAAAAGTCCTTTTAAACAATATATTTCTGGTTCTAATTGGTATTGGATAATTGCTGCAAAACTAGTATTCTCGGGATTAAGGACCATAATTGGTAAATTAATGCCCCCATTCTTTAATGAAATGCCTTCATCGGCAAAAGCTACACCCAGATAGTCCACTTTGTGGTGTTCGAATAATTTTGAAATCTCCAGACCACCATTCCCGTAACCGAATGCTTTTACCATAACCATAATTTTTACACTTGGTTTCAGTTTGGATTTAAAAAAATTCAGGTTATAGCTAATACCATTCAGATTAATTTCAAGAACAGTCTCATGTGTCTTTTCTTCTAGTAGGTAAACAAGTTCTTCAAACTGAAAAGACCGTGCTCCTTTTATCAAAATGGTTTCATTCGCAAAATTCAGCTTCTCAAAATTAGAGATAAATTCAGCGGTGTTGTTAAACGTAATGCAATTACCGAATTTATCTTTGAATTTAGAGATGGTTTCTCCAATACCGATAACTCGGCTAATGTTATTGGAGATAATCAATTGCGAAACTTTGGAATACAATTCCTCATTGGATAAGCCGCTTTGAAATATATCCGAAAGAATAACTGTCTTCTTTGGGAATTGCTTTTGACTTTCTAGGAAATCCAACGCGATTTTCAAAGACTGAAAATCAGAACTGTAACTGTCATCGATAAGACTGCAATTATTGATTCCGGTTTTAACCTTTAATCGCATCTCGACGGGAAATAGCAGTAACATCCTAGACTGAATTGTTGCAATATCATAATCAAAATACAGCAACGCCATCAAGCAAGAAATCGCGTTTTCTATGGATGCTGTGTCTTGAAATGGAATTTTCAACTTATAGGAGGTTCCTTTGTTTTTGAAAGATAAAACAGTGCCTTGGTCCTCTGTCTCCTTTTTATAAACAAAAACATCGGCCTCACCCCTCTTAAAGCTCCAGCTGAACGTTTTTATTTTTGGAAGAATTAATTTATCTATTAGCTCTCTTTTTTGATAAATCAAAATTTCGACATCCTTAAAAAGGATTAATTTTTCTTTAATTTTGTTTTCTAAATCTAGGAAACCTTCATCATGAGATGAACCTATATTTGTTAAGATTCCTATGGTAGGACGAATGACCTTTTCCAATTTTTCCATCTCATTGACGGTAGAAATTCCTGCTTCAAAAATTCCCAGATTGTGCTTTTCATTAATAGCAAATATTGACAACGGAACACCCACCTGAGAATTATAACTCTTCGGACTACGAATCACATTAAAATCTGGACTTAAAAGGAAATTGAGCCACTCCTTCACTATCGTTTTTCCATTACTTCCCGTTAAACCAATTACAGGAAAATGAAAAAGACCACGATAATAGGCGGCAAATTGCTGGAAAGCGGCTAACGTGTTTTCTACAATAAGAAAATTAGCCTTATCTGCGCATCCTTCCGGAATGTGTAACACCACAAAGTTTTGCACCCCAGTTGCTATCAAATCTTCAATATAGGCGTGCGCATCATTATTAGGACCAACCAACGCAAAAAATAACGTGTGCCTGCTGTTTTGCAACGACCTACTGTCTATGGAAACAGTGTCAATCACCGCTTCTGCTGCATTACCATAGACTTTCGCCTTAATAATAGGAACTATGTTTTGGATACGTATGCTCATTGTTCTGATGTGCGCTTAACGCAGCTTATATTTATATTAATACCACAAACGGTGTATGATAGTACCGACGAAAGAGTAATGAAATGATTGTTACTAAGAACTTTCTCAAAAATAACACTTCTTTTCACAATTACGGCAACGCAGTACCAATAAAAGCCGAGTAACTATTTTACCTTTAGCGTAAATCACGTCTGTTTTAAAGAAATCCTTTTTCTATATTCCCTATATTTGTTCGGATAATTAATAGCAATACTCTTGAAAAAAGTCCTCCCCTTATTCTCTTATGTTTTTCACCCAGTATTCATTCCGGTTTACGCCACACTATTTTACCTTTTTTCGAATAATTCTTATTTTTTGAACCAAGAAAAATATTTTATTCTACTACAGGTGCTCATTATTACCGTAGTGATTCCAATTCTGTTTTTTTTTCTTTTGCGGGCAACCGGTAAGATTGGATCTATTATGGCTCCACTAATATCCGAACGTAAAATACCACTTCTAATTCAATGTTTTTTGATCATTCTGCTGGTTCGACAAAGCATAACAGTAGAACGTTATCCAGAGTTGCACTTTTTTCTTCTGGGAGCCTTATTCAGCGCTTTGTTTGCACTTTTGTTGTTGTTTGTAAAAACTAAAGCGAGCCTCCATATGATAGGAATAAGCGCATTGACGGTATTTGTTTTTGGTCTAAGTGTTCATTATCAATCTCAAAATATTTTCGCCATTACTTTACTTACTATTACGAATGGGTTTGTTGCTTCCTCCCGTTTAGTGATGAAAGCACATACTTCCACAGAACTAATTATAGGGGTTCTTTTAGGCAGCATTCCACAAATGCTATTATTGTACTTGTGGCTATAAGACATAAAAAATAATCCCAATATTAAATGCTTTCATATTTATCGTTTCTCCGTCGATTTTTGCTGTTTTAAAAAAAGAATTTAATCCATAATAAGCATAAACATTTACGGTGTTATAACCCACCGACAGAGAGAGACCGTAGAGAAATTTATTGAAATCCTTGTTATTAGTGATTTCTACAGTACTTAAATCATCAGAAAACTGCGACTTGTTGTAAAGTGAATAACTAAACTTCACCCCTCCATAAATCCTCCAAAATTTATAACTCTCATAAGTAGAAGTCCTCCATCTGAATTCAATGGGCAAGTCGACTAACAATTGTGCAAACTTATTTTTATTAAATGCTGTTTTTCCGTCGATAACAGAATATACAGGCAACGCCCCAGTTCCAGTTATGGCAAGGTTTTGGATGTAATTGTTATAAGTGACCCCTAACCCAACTGCTAGAGCATGCGTCCTATCTTTATTTATCGGCATATCTCTCAGAAAACCGCCTGAAAAACCTGCTGAAAATTTATCTTGCGATACTCCAGGTGGCTTCTGTTGCAATGTATTGTAGGTAAACCCAAAATAAAACTGGTCTTCCCTATAAAGAGAATCAATTTTCACTTCTACGTTATCCTTATTCGGCTCCACTTCCTGCGCAAAAATAGCCGAAACGGACAGTAGCATAAAAAAGCTAAAAATGATTCGCATCGTGTTATTGTAGTTTAATGATTGTTTCATAACGGTCTTAAATAATTCCTTCAATTTGGTTCTTTTTAGTAACTACACAAATATAAGATTTTGAAGGGTTCTTGATGCGAATTGCTTTTAAAAACTATTTGAATTACTAGCACTAATTAGGAAAAGTCGATATGGCAAAAAAAGCAAGTCAGTGAGTAGAGCGCTGTTGTGTTATAATGAGAATGGTATTTGAGTAAAAATATCCACTCCATTTATTACAACTATTTACGCTTTTTTATCGAAATAACTTTTGACATAAAAAATTAAAAAATAGCGTGAATATTGAACCGAGTATTTCAGTTCCACTAAGACTGGTATAGTTTAAGAAAATAAATTAGAAGTTGTTTTGTTGGATTTGTTTTGATGAAAATCCTGAAAACAGACTACAAGAATATTGTGATTTTTATTAGTAAAGAGAGTATAACTAACCTAATTAATCCCAAACAAAAGAGTCTCACAAAAAATAATACTTACCATTGGATACTACCCCCTTTTTTATTTTCTACCTAAGCCCAAATAGAAAGTTTATCACGCTTTAAAACAAAAAAAGCTCCCTTTTCAGGAAGCATTTTTTATCAGTAGAGAGAATGGGATTCGAACCCACGATGCAGTTACCCACATACTAGCTTTCCAGGCTAGCTCCTTCAGCCACTCGGACACCTCTCTATTTACTTAAGGTTTGCAAAGAAACCTAAAAAAAGTGACGTAGAAAAGTAAAATCACATTATTATAGTATTTCACCTCGCAAAGAAGTTTCAAAAATAGTTTTAAAGTCTTTATCAGCATTATTTTGGCTCAACAAGTACATCAATTTAGTAATGGCGGCCTCTGTTGTTATGTCTTTTCCTGAAATCACGCCTATCGCTTTCAAGCCCGTACTCGTTTCATACTGCCCCATATTTACGCTTCCTCCGGAACATTGGGTTACATTGATTACGTGCAGTCCGTTATTTATTGCTTTTACCAATAAAGCCATGAACCAATCCTCAGTAGGTGCATTCCCTGAACCATATGTTTCTAGTACAATTCCTTTTAAACCCGGTATACCAAAAATAGCAGACAACACCGCTTCACTAATTCCTGGAAACATTTTGATTATCATAACATTATTATCTAACGCTTTATGCACTACTAATTCCTTGCCTTTATTTTTAGCTAAAAACAACTCTCTTCTCATATTTAAATGCACTCCAGATTCGACCATAGCAGGATAATTGGGTGACGTAAACGCCTTAAAATGTTCCGCATTAATCTTGGTCGTTCTGTTTCCTCGATACAACTTATATTCAAAATAAAGGCACACCTCAGTAATAACAGGCATCCCATTTTCTTGCAAAGAGGCAATTTGAATAGCAGTAATTAAATTTTCTTTGGCATCTGTGCGTAAATCTCCTATCGGTAATTGTGAGCCAGTAAAAATAACCGGTTTTGCCAAGTTCTCAAGCATAAAGCTCAATGCTGATGCGGAATAAGACATTGTATCGGAACCATGAAGCACAACAAACCCGTCAAATTCCAAATAATTAGATTCTACTATGCTTGCTATTCTCGCCCATTCGTCCGGATTCATATTTGAGGAATCAATCGGTTCTTCAAATGAAATAGTTTCAATTTCACAATCCAACTGTTTCAACTCGGGAATTCTTTGTAATAATTTACTGAAATTAAATGCTTTTAAGGCACCTGTATCAAAATCCTTTCGCATCCCGATAGTCCCTCCAGTATAAATTAAAAGAATTTTAGCTTTTAAGTTCATTATTGTCTTTTAGTTTATTAACGACCGGATTAGCATACATGTGGAGTAATCCCTGCAAAGCAATGGGGTTTTCGGCATCTATACGCATCTCTAATCTACGCCCAAAAAGCGATTTTTCATCGGCTGTGTATAAATGGGAATAGACCTTGGTTTTATTTAGAATATCATAAGCTATATAATTTGTAGGCCATAATTTATAATTCTTTATTATGGAAGCATCAATTACCTGAGCAAGTGCCTGAATTTGCTTATTTGAGTTACTGAACTTTTCCTTGATTGTATCAATTTCTGTATCAAGTACATCACCTATCTGAATATGAATTCGCTTCTTTTGCCCCATTACTCCGCTTAACAGCGTCATAAAGTCTTCATTCTTTTCCTTGATATACACTTCGTTATTGGCCTCAGCCAATAATTGTGGAATTTTCAGAACATCAGTAGGATCATATTCATAAGACATTGATACAGTAACGACCTTTATTTTTTTAAAATAGTCCATTAAATTATCCTCATCAGATCCCATTCCAACCATCTTTAATACCCCTGGGTTTGTGGCATCATTACCGTCTTTAGTCCTACCTTCACGTTGTGCAATCCAGACAGATCGACTTTCATGTAGTAAGGAATGACCTATATATTCGGATAACGTTTTTGAACTTTCCAACATCTCACGCGGAGTTAATCCTCTTTTTACTAAAAAATTACGATTTAACTTTGCCAAAATATTTAGAAAATCTTTTTTTACCAGATTATCACCAATCGCTGAAGCAGTCATGACAAGACCGTGTTCGAATAAAGCGACATTGAGTAATGTTGTATCCAGTAATATATCTCTATGATTTGATATAAATAAATAGGACTCTCCTTTATCTAGCTTTTCAAAACCAGAAGTAGTCATACCATCAGAGCTTTTCTCAAGTACTTTAAGAAGTGTATGATAGATAAAATTACATTGAAAGTCACGAATAGAATGCGTTTTTGCAAGTCGTTCTTTCCATTCTTCATTAGACAGCTCTGGAAAGGTGAAGTTCATTAATGACTTCATCATGGGATGATGAATCACACTTAGTATAGACTCGTTAATTTCGGCATCATAAAATGGCCGAATAGCGTCAAATTTTTGCATTTTGGTCGTTTTGGTTACTTTAAGTGGGCAAATGAACAAAAAAAATATTAATTTTCATTAAATTCTCTTTAAATACCGAAAATCGCTTTAGAATTTTCGGTCGTAATCGTTGCGATTTCTTTTGATGAGAGATTGTAAATGATAGCTAATTTATCGATTACGTTTAACAGATAGCTACTTTCATTTCTTTTCCCTCGAAAAGGAACTGGAGCTAAGTAAGGCGAGTCTGTTTCTAAAACAATATCTTTTAAATCAATTTGATTCAAAAACTGATCGATTTTTCCATTTTTAAAGGTAACCACTCCACCAATCCCCAATTTCATATTATAGGATATCGATTGTAACGCCTGCTTATGCGTCCCTGTAAAACAATGAAATATTCCAAACAAATCAGGTGACTTCTCCTCTTCTAGTATTTCAAATACTTCATCAAAAGCTTCACGACAATGGATCACAATAGGTAGTTTGTATTGCTTTGCTAATTGAATTTGTTTCCTGAAAGCGATCTGTTGTTCTACCAAATAGGTTTTATCCCAATATAAATCAATTCCAATTTCTCCAATGGCGTAGAATTTTCTTTTCGCTGCTTCTTCCTCGACATGTTGTAATTCCTCTAAATAATTCTCCTTTACATGGGTGGGATGCAGCCCCATCATCAGAAAAACATGTTCTGGATAGTTCTTTTCTAAATCATACATTGCCTGAGTGTAAGAAGAGTCGATTGCGGGAATAAAAAATCGGGAAACACCGTTATCCAGTGCTCTTTGAATCATTTCGTCTCGATCTTGATCGAATTCTTCACTATAAAGGTGGGTATGCGTATCAGTAATTGTCATTTTATTTTTTTAAATGTCGCAAAGTTACCATTTCGAATTGTTAGTTTTTTAGTTTCTCGGTTTTTTTTAGATTACATTTGACTATCATCTCTACTTCATGAAAAGCCTACAAGACATTCTTAAAAAAGAAAAGTACAAAAAAATTAAATTTAAAATCACCAAAACGCAACACCTTTTGATAAAAGCAAAAATCAATGGGGTCTCAGGCAATTTTATATTAGATACTGGGGCATCAAATAGCTGCGTAGGATTTGAAAGCATTGAGCTATTCCTGCTCACAGCAGAAGCGTCTAAGACAAAAGCTTCCGGAGCGGGAGCCACAGGAATGTTTACACAAACTGCATCAAATAATAAGTTACAACTTGGGTTTTGGAAGGATTCAGCATTCGATTTAGTGATTTTTGATTTATCTCACGTAAATGAAGCTTTAATTCAGTACAAATCTAAACCGGTTCATGGGATCATTGGAGCGGATGTATTATTGAAGGGAAAAGCGATTGTGGATTATGCAAATTATTTTTTGTACTTAAAGTAAAACACTGTTTTTTTTAGCACTTATATTGTATAAATAATAGCACTTGAACACTATTTTCAGTAAAAGCTCTTCTACCATTTCTTTTTATTGGTTATACTATTATTTCTAAAAATTCGAGCACTAAGACTAATTTAAACAAGCTTGTTTCTAACCTTTACAGAATCACATCTAACGTTTATGGCTTTAATAATTTAAGGCAATAGCAAAATGTTAGAATAGATGGGGTACCAAATTACCGCATTAAAAATAGCAATATGAATATCTCTCCTGCTACTTGCGATAAGACTAAACTGAAAACTATTTCAAGTTTTAGGGCGAGAACGCACTCTTAGTCAGCACATATTACTGCATTGGGAATTGGCAATAAAGCAAGTATAGGTACGTCTTTGTATCATACCGATAAGCACGAGATTAGTCCCGATTTTATATTCAATCAATTATATTGTGCTATTTTCATATTATATCTAAAAATTAGCACACACCATCGCTATTAGGTAAGAGCACTTTGGACTAAAATATAAAATCGTTTGGCACGCTTTAAAGTAGAGTATGAACCTCCAAGCGAGTAAAAGTAGAAGCTCACAATCATCTACATAACTTCGTAAGGAAACCCCTCCCGTTCTGAACAAGTTAAGATTAACAAAAAAGCATAGTACACTGATAATTAACGTAACGTTTAATTACAAGAAGCGCTATTCAGAAAAT
>JBLIKD010000051.1:0-12497 GCA_047636275.1 Flavobacterium sp.
GATTCAATGAACGAATGTTAAATTTCTTACAATCACTATTTTTACCTTGTCTAAATAAGATTAAGGTTTTACATTTGCGCCATAGAATTAATTTAAATAAAAATGAAAATGAAAATTGCTTTTTCGCTACTAGTCTTTTTTGTATCAGCACAGTTTTACGGACAAGATAATTTATCCCCGAACGACACTATTACAAAATTGTCACCCGTTTTAGTAAATCCAAAAAAACAAAGTCCAGAACGTTTGCCTGAGATCAAAAACAATACGCTTTTTTCGGGCAAAAAAAATGAAGTAGTGAGACTTTCTAGCATCAACGGAAACTTTGCTACGAACAATGCTAGAGAAATTTTTTCAAGAATTCCAGGCGTAAACATTTGGGAAAACGAAGGTTCTGGCATTCAAATCAATGTTGGCGTAAGAGGTTTAAGTCCGAACAGAAGTTGGGAACTAAACACAAGACAAAACGGCTACGACATTTCTTCAGATGTTTTTGGATATCCAGAAGCGTATTACAACCCACCAATGGAGGCGGTTGAAACAATAGAATTGGTTCGTGGTGGCGCATCCTTGCAGTTTGGCCCGCAGTTTGGCGGTATGTTGAATTATGTACTTAAAAGAGAAAACGAAAAAGAATTTACTTTTGAAACTCAAAATACAGTTGGAAGCTATGGGTTGATGAGTAGCTACAATGCCATCGGAGGAACCATTAAAAAATTCTCTTACTATGCATACAATCATTCGAGAAGTGCTGACGGTTGGAGAGAAAATAACGAGTATTCAGTGCGAAACACACATGCATTTATGGAATATCGCTTCACTGATAAAACAAAAATATCAGCCGAGTATACCAATATGAATTATGATATGCAACAACCAGGTGGTCTAACTGATTCACAATTTGATGAAAACCCGAGACAATCGGTGCGCAGTCGTAATTGGTTTGGCACACCTTGGAATGTATTTTCATTAAATTTTGACACAAAAATAACTTCTAGATTAAGCTCTAATACCAAATTATTTGGTTTGGTTGGTGAGCGAAATAGTGTGGGTTTCACCGCTACTCCAAATATTGCAGATGCTGTTAATCCAGCAACAAACAGCTTAGCTAACAGACGCGTTGATCGTGATTTCTACCAAAACTTTGGTGTTGAAAACAGAAATATTCTAGAATATAATTTAGGAAAAACCAAACAACACTTAGCATTTGGTACCCGATTGTACAAAGCAAACACAACAAGACAACAACAAGGACGCGGTACTACTGGAAATGATTTCGATCTAAGTATAGATGGAGCTTATCCTAGGGATTTAAATTTTACAACTGAAAATGTTGCATTTTTTGCAGAGAACCAGTTTAGAGTAACCGAAAAATTTAGTGTAACTCCCGGCGTCCGTTACGAACATATTACCTCCGTAGGCCAAGGACGATTTGGAGTTTCACAAGGAAACGACGTTCCTATGCCTCAAGAAACATTAGTGAGAAATAAGTCCCTTTTCGGATTGGGCATCGAGTATAAATTTAATACTACCAATGTATATGCTAATATTACTCAAGCTTTCAGACCTGTATTGTTTTCAGACCTAACACCACCCGCAGTAACAGATGTAATTGATCCCAACTTAAAAGATGCCAGTGGTTTTAATGCCGACTTAGGGTTTAGGGGTAACTTCAAAAACTATTTGAATTTTGATTTAAGCTTGTTTTATTTGAGTTACAACAACCGTATTGGTGGAGTAACACAATTTGTAAACAATGATCCAACGCAAGGTACTTTTCTTTTCAGAACCAATTTAGGAGAAACAGTAAACAAAGGGATTGAAGGGTTTTTTAATTTGAATGTTACCAGATTATTCGACATGGATAAAAAATATGGTGCCTTAGACTTTTTTGCTTCGATGAGTTTTATTGATAGTCGTTACGGGGATTTCCAAACCTTCACTTCGTCAGGAACGGGCCAAAATACTACTATTACCGAAAACAATCTTTCGGGTAACCGAGTAGAAAATGCCCCAAGATACATTCACAATTTAGGCCTTTCATGGAGCAACAATCAATTTTCAAGCACGATGCAATACCGCAGGTCAGGTAGAGTTTTTACAGATGCAAACAATACCACAGCACCATCTGCTAACGGTGTTACAGGTTTACTAGACGGTTATCATGTATTTGACTTAGCAACTGAATATAAATTCAAAAAAAATTACAATTTGAAAGCAGGGATCAATAATGTATTTAACGAGCAGTATACAACCCGTAGAGCTAGCGGTTATCCTGGACCAGGAATTTTACCTGGTGAAGGTCAAACATTCTACCTTTCAGTTGGCGCAAAATTTTAATTAGACATTATTTATTTAAAAAAGGGTTTTCAAATGAAAACCCTTTTTTATTCTTCTACAACAAGGTTTAAGCTCTCTCACCTACGATAATACTCGAAATTGCACTTGCATTTCTAATTGAAATTTTTTTTTCATAAATTAAATTAAGATTTTTGTTCTTAACTTTTTATGAGGGGAAAGTTAGCATGTCCAAGATTGAATTGCTAATGTTCCTGATTCAGCAGAAACATACTTTTTAGTGAATATGATTTTTAAACTCATTAGTAGTATATTTGCATTTGTTTGTTGAAAAAAGCCTTGGTCAATACACTGCTATTTCTTAAAAGAGTGAAGTAAGTGTGAAACAATTAAGGTTAAAATGAAGAAAAAGTAGAAATGCATAAAACGTAAAGCCTTGATCTTAAAGGGTTTTAAAAATAACAAAGTATATAGAATGAAGTTTGATTTATTAAAAAAAGACCCGCAGTCCAAAGCCAGAGCGGGAAGCATTACTACTGATCACGGTGTGATTGAAACACCAATTTTTATGCCTGTGGGTACTGTAGCTTCAGTAAAAGGGGTACATCAAAGGGAATTGAAAGAAGACATAAATCCAGATATTATTTTGGGGAATACCTATCATTTATATTTACGCCCACAAATGGAGATTCTGGAGAAAGCCGGTGGCTTGCATAAATTCATGAATTGGGATCGTAATATTTTGACTGATTCAGGTGGGTACCAAGTATACTCCCTTTCGGCAAACCGAAAAATAAAGGAAGAAGGGGTGAAGTTCAAATCGCATATTGACGGTTCGTTCCACTTTTTTACACCAGAGAATGTGATGGAAATTCAGCGTACTATAGGTGCTGATATTATCATGGCATTTGATGAATGTACACCATATCCTTGTGATTACCGTTATGCGCAGCGCTCAATGAAGATGACTCACCGCTGGTTAGACCGATGTGTGAGTCATTTAGAGAAAGTGCCAGTAAAATACGGGTACGACCAAGCTTTTTTTCCTATTGTACAAGGAAGTTGTTACAAAGATTTACGCCAGCAATCAGCGGAATATATCGCCAACAGTAACCAAGTAGCAAACGCCATTGGAGGACTTTCAGTAGGGGAACCAGCAGAAGAAATGTACGCTATGACTGAAGTAGTTTGTGAAATTTTGCCAGAAGACAAACCTCGTTATTTGATGGGTGTGGGAACGCCAATAAATATTTTGGAAAACATAGCCTTGGGAGTTGACATGTTTGACTGTGTGATGCCTACACGTAATGCTAGAAATGGAATGCTATTTACCGCTAACGGTACGATTAATATTAAAAATAAAAAATGGGCAGATGACTTCTCTCCGATTGACGAAATGGCAATCACCTATGTGGATACAGAATATACAAAAGCGTATTTACGTCACTTGTTTGCGGCTAATGAATATCTGGGGAAACAAATTGCTACCATTCACAATCTTGGGTTTTATATGTGGTTGGTTCGCGAGGCCAGAAAACATATCTTAGCAGGCGATTTCAGAACTTGGAAAGAAATGATGGTGCGTAACATGAACCAGAGACTATAAGACTGTTTAAATAGTCAAACAAATAAATAGTTAAACGATAAATTGATTTAATCTTTTTAGATTGAATTACTCGAAGGACTGCTTCCATATTTGCCACAGATTAACAGATTGAAAAATGATGTTTAGAAATCTGTTAATCTGTGGCTATTATTTCATTACTACCTGATGGGCGCTGCCCGGGGTAGCATATTCAAACTCGTCTTTATGCTTTCAATAATTGATAAATATATTCTGAAAAGGTATCTGGCCACTTTCGCAGCCATGTTGGGTATGTTTATCCCTATCGGGATTGTTATTGATGTCTCAGAGAAGGTGAATAAGATGATTGAAAATAAAGTTCCCTTGTGGAATATTGCCATCTACTATTATCATTTTACGATTTATTTTGCCAATTCTTTATTCCCGATATTTTTATTTTTATCGATTATTTGGTTCACATCAAAACTAGCTAATAATACGGAAATCATTGCCATTTTAAGTTCAGGGATTTCTTTCACACGTTTTTTGAGGCCCTATATTATTGGGGCTTCGCTTATATCTGTTTTTGTGTTGATTATGGGGTTTTATGTAGTTCCAGCATCTAGTGAAGGCTTTAATAATTTTAGGTATACCTATCTAAAAGGTAATGGTCCCGAAGCAATGAGAGAAGGCAATACAGACGTATACCGACAGATAAATGACAATGAATTTTTGTATGTGAACAGTTTTAACAGTGTTTCTAAAGTGGCTTTTAATTTTGCCCTTGAAAAATTTGATAAAGAGAAATTAGTGTCGAAAATCACCGCAAGCAGACTCAAGTGGAATCCACAGGATAGCACCTACACGATGTATGATTATACCAAAAGAACGGTAGGGGAACTTGGTGACAAGATTATAAAAATGCCTGAGAAAAATACTAAATTCAGTTTTGATCTCGAAGATTTGACACCAGTAATTTATATTGCAGAGACCTTGAGTTTAGATAAACTCTATGAGTTTATAGACAAAGAAAAAAAGAGGGGTTCTTCCAATATCAATATCTATATGGTGGTTTTATATAAAAAGTACAGCGTACCAGTTTCAGCATTTATACTAACGATAATCGCTGTGTCAGTATCCTATAAGAAAAGGAGGGGAGGTATGGGAATGAATCTAACCATTGGTATTGCTATTGCTTTTGGGTACGTTTTTTTTGATAAAATATTTGGTACGTTGGCTGAGAAATCGACTTTTTCACCATTGTTGGCAGTATGGTTCCCCAATATTATTTTCGGAATATTAGCAATCTTTTTACTTCGCAATGCAAAACGATAAATTAAAAAGTTACATCAATCTTCATCTAATTGTCTTTATTTGGGGTTTCACGGCTGTTTTAGGGGCTTTAATTACCATAACTGCAGACGCTATTGTTTGGTACCGTATGCTCTTAGCAGCAGGATTCTTGTTTTTTTTTATAATTCTTAAGAAAAAAACCTTTCGAATTCCTTTAAAGTCTTTTTTGACATTAACATTTGTTGGGTTCCTAATTGCAATGCACTGGGTTACTTTTTTTCATGCTATCCATGTTTCTAATGTTTCCATTACCCTTTCGGTTTTTTCATTGGGAGCTTTTTTTGCCTCTATTTTAGAGCCGCTTTTTTATGGTCGAAAGGTCTTGTGGTACGAGGTTTTCTTTGGACTCATCATAATAGCTGGATTAGGAATGATCATGCAAGTCGAGGTGAATTATCTAAGCGGAATGTTGTACGCTTTGGTTTCGATTATATTAGGGGTATTGTTTACCCTCATGAACGGAAAGTTAATTCAAAATCATGATGCTACCGTTATCTCCTTTTATGAGTTTATTGCGGGGGTGTTTTTTATCTCTCTTTATTTTTTATATCAGAATAAATTTACCGCTGATTTCTTTGTCTTGAGCTTTAGTAACTGGGCTTTGATGCTGATTTTAGCTTCAATTTGTACGGCATATGCTTTTACGGCTTCCGTGAAAGTGATGAAAAAACTGAGTCCGTATACGGTTATGTTGACTACCAACTTAGAACCGGTTTACGGAATTATTTTGGCGTATTTTATTATTGGAGGAAAAGAAAAAATGAGTTTCTCCTTTTATGTGGGAGCTGTAATTATCATCATTACAGTAATCTTAAATGGGATTATCAAACATAAGGCCGGTAAAAAAATAGTGGCAATTACGGATGATACCATCACTAAAGATGTAAGGTAATTTGGATGGAATCAAATGGATCTGTCTATTTGTTTTGACAGGGGAAGTACATATACACTTTTAATGGTGGAAAAACAAAGGAATTTATGGACAATACGCTATACCTGGTTGAAGTAATTCGATAGAGAAGATATATCTAGCTTTAGATGTAAATGAGTAAAACATCAATCTTTTCTTCAACATTACTTAGCGTAGGTTCTTGATAAAAAAGTCATGACTGAATTAGTTAAATTTCACTAGCTTTACAGTTGTTAATCCATAATTTAAGAATGAAAAAGAACAAGAAAATAATTGGGTTTTTTCTACTTTCGGTGCTCTTAGTTTTTATCGGTAAATATGTTTATGATATGAATATCAATCATAATTTTGAGACTATTACAGAAGGGAAAGTTTATAAATCTGGGGTGATTCCTCCTGATGAAATCGCAGGTTATGTTAGAAAGTACCACATCAAATCTATTGTGGACTTGCGAATGCCGGGGACTGATGATTTGACTTTAAACCCTGAAAAAATTGGAGAAATACAGGCAGAAAAGAATGCTGTCGCAAAAATTGAGGGGATTAATTATTTTAGTAACCCATCCGAGCAGGTCCCAAACAAAGAAAATATAAAAACTTTTACAAGAATAATGGATAACAGCGATAATTATCCGGTTCTGATCCACTGTTATCATGGTACAGGAAGAGCTGAAATGTATTCTGCTTTGTACCGTATCGAGTATGAGAAGTTTACTAATGAAGCCGCACGTCAAGGAGTGAGAACACTATTGAAATTTAGTTCTTTTGATGATGGAACACCTAAAGGAGAATACCTTAAGGCATACAAATCAAGAAAAGAATCAGGTATTAAAAATCAATCATCTAAAGGCCCATACTATTTTGAATCTGTATTTAAATTATCTTGAGTATGGGTAGTCTGATAGAAATGTAAAATAGTTTTTTTTCAATTTATTCCTCCTATCAAGTCGCATAGGGCTAAAGGGCCTACAAAGGATTTAATGATTAATTTAAGTTTTGATAAAGCCTTTTAGGACTTAAATAAAAAATAAACGATTGCGAACGATAAAAAATTTATATTTGCAATTCGAAATAAAAAACAAAAACGCACAAATCCTATGGAATATTTAGATTTTGAGCTTCCAATAAAAGACCTAGAAGATCAGTTAGAAAAATGTATCGTTATTGGTCGAGAATCAGATGTTGATGTTACAAATACCTGTAAGCAAATCAACAAGAAGCTAATAGATACCAAAAAGACTATTTATAAAAATTTGACAGCATGGCAACGGGTGCAATTGTCGAGGCATCCAAGCAGGCCATATACATTAGATCATGTCAGAGCGCTTTGTGGAGATACTTTTTTAGAACTTCATGGAGATAGAGGTTTTAAAGACGACAAAGCGATGATTGGTGGTTTAGGAAAAATTGGTGGTCAGTCTTTTATGATCGTTGGTCAACAAAAAGGATATAACACGAAGACCCGCCAATACAGAAACTTCGGAATGGCAAATCCAGAAGGATATCGAAAAGCACTGCGTTTGATGAAAATGGCAGAGAAGTTTGGTATTCCTGTTCTGACGCTTATAGATACTCCGGGTGCTTATCCAGGGCTTGAAGCAGAAGAACGCGGACAAGGGGAGGCGATCGCAAGAAATATATTTGAAATGGTACGTCTAAAAGTGCCTATTATCACCATTATTGTTGGTGAAGGTGCTTCAGGTGGTGCATTAGGTATAGGAGTGGGAGATCGCGTTTATATGCTGGAAAACACTTGGTACTCTGTAATTTCTCCAGAATCTTGTTCTTCTATTTTATGGAAAAGCTGGGAATATAAAGAAATAGCTGCCGAAGCTTTAAAATTGACTTCTTCAGACATGAAAAGACAAAAATTAGTGGACGATATTATACCGGAACCTTTAGGAGGAGCGCATTACGATAGGGAGACCACTTTTGTAACGGTGGAACAATATATCATGAAAGCGTTTAATGAGCTTAAAGACTTATCAACAAAAGATTTAATCGATCAGAGAATGGATAAATACAGTAAAATGGGTGAATATAAGGAGTAAAATCTTTTAGCCTTAAAAAAATCCGTCTCGTTTACAAACGAGACGGATTTTTTTTGGGTTATCAACAAAAATCAGGGACTCATAAACAATTATTTGTAATAAGTCAACAGCGTTATTTTTTAATTTTTTTGTTACTTTCGCTTCATGGAAAACTTCAAAAATATAAACCCGGTAAAGGTCGATAAAACGACAATTATTAACCTGGAAAAGGGTAAGTTACCTCCACAGGTTTTAGAATTGGAAGAGGCCGTGCTTGGCGCTATGATGATTGATAAAAAAGGAGTTGATGACGTAATTGACATATTATCACCTGAGGCTTTTTATAAAGAGGCACACAAACATATTTTTGAAGCGATAGTGCAGTTATTTACTGAAACACAACCTATTGATTTACTTACCGTATCAGCACAATTAAAGAAAAACGCAAAATTAGATTTAGCCGGAGGCGATTTTTATTTAATCCAGCTTACGCAAAAAATATCCTCATCAGCGCATATTGAGTTTCACTCCCGAATTATTCTGCAAAAATTCATACAAAGAAGTTTGATTCGAATTTCTTCGGAAATAATTGAAGAGTCCTACGACGAAACGACTGATGTTTTTGATTTATTGGATAGGGCTGAATCTAAACTTTATGAAGTAACCCAAGGGAATATAAAACGAAGTTCTGAAACAGCCCAAAGTTTAGTTTTACAGGCTAAAAAGAGAATCGAGGAAATTGCAGGGCAGGAAGGAATGAGTGGTGTGGCTACAGGTTTTGAAAAGTTAGATAAAATCACTTCCGGTTGGCAGCCTAGTGATTTAATTATTATCGCGGCAAGACCGGCGATGGGTAAAACTGCATTTGTATTATCAATGGCACGTAATATGGCTATTGACTATGGAATACCGGTAGCCTTATTTTCACTTGAGATGGCATCCGTACAATTAATAACCCGTTTAATTTCATCCGAAACTGGTTTGTCTTCAGAGAAATTGCGTACTGGGAAACTGGAAAAACACGAATGGGAACAATTGAGTACGAAGGTTAAAAATTTAGAGAAAGCGCCTTTGTTTATTGATGATACACCATCACTCTCTATTTTTGATTTAAGAGCCAAGGCAAGGCGTTTGGTTTCGCAGCACGGAATCCGAATTATTATTGTGGATTATTTGCAATTAATGACCGCTGGAGGAAATGGTAAAGGAGGAGGGAACAGGGAGCAGGAAATCTCGACAATTTCTAGGAATTTAAAGGCTCTTGCAAAGGAATTAAATGTTCCGGTAATAGCGCTTTCCCAACTATCACGTGCGGTTGAAACACGTGGATCCAGTAAAAGACCTTTGCTTTCTGACCTTCGTGAATCAGGTGCGATTGAGCAGGATGCAGATATTGTGTCCTTTTTATACCGTCCTGAATATTATAAAATTGACGAATGGGATGATGATGAAGCATCACCTACCGGGGGTCAAGCAGAAATAATGATAGCGAAGCACCGTAATGGTAGTATAGAAAACGTTCGGTTGAAGTTTATTGGACATTTAGGGAAATTTGATAATTTAGAGGATCATAGTGGTAGTTATGATGATTTACCGTCTTCAATGAATCAAGATGATAACCCTTTTCAAACTAAAAATTTACCCTCAGCCCATGAGGCATTTGGGAGTAATCTTAATGATGACGACGACAGTGATATGCCTTTTTAGAAAGTATCAAAAGCCTATTTTTTATAGGCTTTTTTTATGATTAGTTGTTTTTGTCTCTTTATTTTCTATTCAAAAACAGTAGCGATTTTATACGATGTTTTAAAACAGCTAACGCCTTTACAAACACTAAAAAAAAATTCTGAATTAGGGCGCTACTTAAGAGTACCGAGCGAGACAATAGGAATAGTCAAACAAATTACTCAAGTAGTTAAACAATACTTTTGTTGATCCTATTCACTACTATACTTCAAATACTTTCTCGCAAGTCCTATTCTTTTAATTGAATTGATTTAAAAAATTAAATTTGAGCAAGTTAAATCTTTTCCTTTTCTATCTTTGATTTAAAATCTTATTTAATGATTCCTAAAAGAATACTCTATATTCTAATTTTTCTGGTTTCGATAGTAGCAAAAGCTTCTTTTATTCTGTTGCCAATGGACGAAAACACGCAGCAGAATCACTTAAAAGCTTATGGGATTACTTTTTGGTGTTTAGAAAAAAACTACAAAGCCAGCTGGTTACTCAACTACCGTGGTGGCTCTTTCTTGTTACCGGATGCTCCAGACATACGCAAGGAATGTCAGATTAGAGGTGTTAGCTTTGAAGTTCTTTCAGATGGTGAAGAAGCTAGAATTTTAGATGAAATTTCGAGTCCATCTCAAAACATGGAAACAGTGATTCTTGAAAAAGCACCAAGAATTGCAGTTTACACTCCTAAAGGAAAGCAACTTTGGGATGATGCGGTTACACTAGTTTTAACGTATGCTGAAATTCCATTTACTCCAATATATGATGAGGAAGTCCTGAGTGATCAATTAGTACTTTACGACTGGTTGCATTTGCACCATGAAGATTTTACAGGACAGTATGGGAAGTTTTTCGGGGCCTATAGAAATGTTCCGTGGTACATTGACGATAAGAATAAGGCTGAGGAACTAGCATCTAAGTTAGGCTTTACAAAAGTTTCAGAGGAAAAAGGAGCTGTAGCTAAAAAAATAAGGAATTTTGTCGTTGGAGGTGGATTTATGTTCGCTATGTGTTCAGCTACAGATAGTTTTGATATTGCTTTAGCAGCTGATGGCGTAGATATCTGTGAACCGATGTTTGATGGTGATCCAAGTGATGCAAATTATCAGTCCAGTATGAATTATGTCAACTCTTTTGCTTTCAAAGACTTTATTTTAGAGCGTAAGTCGGAGAAATATGAATTTTCAGATATAGATATGACGGAGAAAAGGCGAATTCCAATGGATAAAGATTACTTTACATTAATGCAGTTTTCTGCTAAATGGGATCCTATTCCAAGTATGCTATGTCAAAATCATACCCAACTCGTTAAAGGCTTTATGGGGCAGACGACTTCGTTTGATTCCGCACTCATTAAATCAAACGTTTTAATTATGGGTAGCTGTGAACTTAATGGGGAAGCAAGATATATTCATGGCCAAAAGGGCAAAGGAATGTTTACCTTTTACGGAGGGCATGATCCAGAAGACTTTCAACATCAGGTTGGTGAAGCGCCAACGGTCTTGGATTTACACCCTAATTCCCCAGGCTACCGATTAATTTTAAATAACGTTTTGTTTCCAGCGGCTAGAAAGAAAAAACAGAAGACTTAATCTACAACAAGCTTCTTAAATAATCATTATATGGATTACGCATCAATTTTACTGGAAATACAAGAGGAGTCAAACGCATTTCCAATTAAGGGAAGCGTGACTAAAACTATACCCGAATTAGCTAAAGTGAGTCCAAATAAATTTGGGATTCATTTGACTACAATTGACGGTGATAATTTTGGAGTTGGAGACAGTGATGAAAAATTCTCTATTCAAAGTATTTCAAAAGCGTTGACCGTCGCTTTGGCTTTTTCTTTTTGGGATGAAAGAATATGGGAAAGAGTAGGCGTCGAACCTTCTGGTACTGCTTTCAATTCTTTGATCCAATTAGAACATGAAAAGGGTATACCAAGAAATCCGTTTATCAATGCTGGAGCGATCGTCATAGCAGATATATTAGTTTCCTGTTTAAAAAATCCCAAGGAAGATTTTCTGGCTTTTATAAGACTCATCTCCGGAAGTCCTACAATTGATTACAACTTGGAAGTGGCACAATCTGAAAAAGACACTCGTTTTAGAAATGCTGCTTTAGCGAATTTTTTAAAGTCATTTGGCAATATCGAAAATGATGTTGATACTGTTTTGGATTTTTATTTTCATCAATGTTCTATAGAAATGACGTGTAGTGAATTGGCTCATTCTTTTTTCTTTTTCGCTAATGAGGGAAAAACGAAAGAAGGAAAGCAAATTTTGACCAAGAGTCAAGTAAAAAGGTTAAATGCTTTGATGCAGACTTGCGGTTTTTATGATGAGTCAGGTGAGTTTACCTATAAAGTGGGATTGCCGGGCAAAAGTGGAATTGGCGGTGGTATTGTCGCTTTGTTCCCTAAAGTTTTTGTGGTAGCAACATGGTCTCCTAAATTAAATAAGAAAGGCAATTCAGAATTGGGAATGCATGCATTAGAATTATTGACGACAAAAACTGGAATGTCGGTTTTTTAGTTAAAAAAATTTAGTATCCGCCAAATTTTGATATTCACAGAGAAATAAATAATTAATATCTTGTTTGTTTTCCGTAT
>JBLIKD010000052.1:0-12445 GCA_047636275.1 Flavobacterium sp.
AACACCCATTGAAAAATAGGGGTGCTTTTATAAAATATTGATTATGAATATTATAATATATTTAACTTAAAATGGAGAATAACGATTTTAACGAAGTGATTTTTTGTAATCAATAATTCTTTGCAAATGAAATCAAAAAAGCTCTTTTTATTTATCCTATCGGAATAAAAGTTAATAAATTGGCCACATAAAAGATGAAATCTTATATTAAAATAAAAGGCACAAAAGAAGATTTTCTACTAAAAAAACGCATAAAAAGCGTAATCTATTTTGCAAAAGCCGCATCCACAAATAACCAAAATTAACTAACCAAAAATAAATTAAAATGAAAAAAATCGAAGCAGTTATTCGAAAATCAAAATTTGATGAAGTTAAAGAAGCTTTACACAAAATCGAAGTCAATTTCTTTACTTATTGGGATGTTACCGGAGTCGGTAATGAAAAAGAAGGACATGTATACAGAGGAATCACCTACAGCACCACAGACATTCAACGAAGATATATTTCCATTGTCGTTTCCGATCTTTTTTTAGAAAAAACGATTGACACTATTTTAGAAGCAGCGTCAACGGGAATAGTCGGGGATGGTAAAATATTTGTTTCTGACGTTCAAGAAACCTATCGAATCAGAACCAAAGAAAAAGGAACGGATGCAATCAACTAACCAACCTCAATAAAAAACTAACTAATAAAAAAATATATTATGGATACGAATGCTGTTTTAGACTTAATGTGGGTATTAATCTGCGGAATTTTAGTGTTTTTCATGCAAGCAGGTTTCACGCTTGTAGAAACTGGATTTACCAGATCAAAGAACACAGGGAATATAATAATGAAAAATTTAATGGACTTTTGTATTGGTAGTATCGCATTCTGGGCAATAGGATACTCCTTAATGTATGGGACTTCAATAGGCTCTGTCATAGGAACTCCAAGTTGGTTTTTTGATAGCGCTGCAGATATGCACAGTTTGTTCTTTCAAACTGTATTTGCTGCCACTGCTGCCACAATTGTTTCTGGCGCTATTGCTGAGAGAACAAAATTCACAACCTATTTGATATTCTCTTTATTGATGACTTTACTTATTTATCCAATTTCTGGTAGCTGGGTTTGGAATGCTGGAGGATGGCTTGCGAAAATGGGTTTTACTGATTTTGCCGGTTCAAGTGTAGTACACTCTGTTGGTGGTTGGGCATCATTAGTAGCTGCTGCTTTGGTAGGACCAAGAATTGGAAAGTATAATACTGACGGGACGGTAAATGCAATACCTGGACACAATTTAATGTTAGGTGCGTTAGGTGTATTTATTTTATGGTTTGGATGGTTTGGTTTTAATCCAGGGTCACAATTAGCAATTTCAGGGGATAACGCCTTTAAAGTAGCGGCTATTTTTATTACAACAAATCTTGCTGGAGCTGCTGGAGCAATGGCTGCTATGTTCCTGACATGGGCAGTTTATAAGAAACCAGATATCTCTATGACTTTAAATGGTGTATTAGCTGGTCTTGTAGGTGTAACTGCTGGTTGCGCTGCTGTAAGCCCAGTTGGAGCCTTTTTTATCGGACTTATCTGTGGTGTAGCCGTTGTATTCTCCATTGAGTTTATTGATAAAAAATTAAAAATTGACGATCCCGTTGGAGCTATTTCTGTACACGGTGTATGTGGTGCCTTGGGTACTTTATTAGTAGGTGTCTTTGCTATTGATGGCGGATTACTTTACGGTGGTGGATTTGAAAAACTAGGAGTTCAGGCTATCGGAGTAATTTCAATTGCAGCATGGGCCATGGGCGCTTCTTTTATAGTTCTTTTCATCTTGAAGAAAACGATGGGATTAAGAGTAACAAAAGTAGAAGAAATTGATGGTTTAGATATTCATGAACATGGAACTAATGTTTATAATGACTAACCCTTAAAACGGGTGAACTAAAAAGTATTTAATAGAATTAAAGTGCGAAATCTTAAGAACGAGGTAGCACGAATAATGAATAAAGCCTACCGCAAAACTATTTTTTGTTGTAGGCTTTATATTTTTAAGAGCCCAGATTGATCGCTACTAAATAATAATTAGAAAATTATGATAGCAGTATCTTTATCTTGCATTATTTTCATTTTACTGGCGCTATTACTGTATTTAATTGATGAAATATTTTTTTTAATTGGCAACAATACTTTAATGGAGTGGGTTCATGTTAGTTTAAAACCCATAAATATTTTGGATGATTTATTGTTTTTTTTTACAATACATCGCGAATTTTACAAACAAAACATTATGATCTCCTATTTAAAAGCAGTGTAATGTTCATCATTACTTTCATTGTCATTAAAGTTCTAGTAGTGCTTTTCGCACTGCATACTTATCTTAACATTCACGAAACTACTTTCATTATAATACCTGCTTCAAACTCTACTTTTTATTATGAGACGTTCAAATTAATATTAGAAATGTTTTTAGCAATTTTAGCGAAGCACTATTTATCCATTATCTTCCTCTAAATCATTGTGATTATCACCGCCAATGCTATAATAGTTATTTTCTTCATCTTCACTACCTATTTCCTCTTGCTTATCGTCTAACTCTGCGCCGGGAACATCCAAATCACCACCTAACATGTCGTCCTCAAAACTATTTTCATTTAATTCTCCTTGCTTTCTTATTTCAACAGGTATTTTCTTTTTACTAATATCAGCCGGATTGATGTCACCTTCTTTATGCCCCTCATTGTAAATATCTTCGCTGGGCGGATAGTTTAAAGAATCAGGTAATTTATCTTCATCAAATTCTTGTGCTTCGTTAGATTTAGGACTTGGTTTGTTATCTTTATTTTCCATCTTAATTTAATTTTAACTATTTGATTTTAAACATACTAAGTTAACCATTTTTTAATTAAAGAGCCCCTCTATTTTTATTTAAATACTGCTGTAAAACTAATCTGTCGTATTCAAAACCTATTTACAGTAAACTTTATATCCTTTATTTGTTCCTAATTATTAGATAACTGTTTTGTGAAATTAAAAGAACATCCTTCTTTTTCCATTTTAACCTAATAAATTACTAAATTAGGTTAAAAGAAAAGAGTTCAATTTTTATCTATTTTTACACTAATCCTAAAACAAGACCAACATGAGCTTACTATCAGAAAATATTATTCCAGGGAATCATGGTAAAATTTTTGGGACTGACGCTATGGAAGAAAACGATTTAATAGAAATTAAAACTAGCCTATTAACATTAGAAGGAATCAATGAAGTGATTCTCAACACTGAAATTTTCCCGCGGGAATTTACAATATATACGGACCAGATCGTTTCATTAGCGGATATTGAGCACAAGGTGAAATCCGTAGGGTTCCATGCTATCCCAAAAGAAACGTTTGAATTGTAGTATTTGCGTGCCATTAAAACACAACCATGATCTAACTATTTCGACAAAGAAATAGCATCTCCAATTACTCTTATTGTTGTTTTCACAAAATAGTAACTGTATAATTTGCTTTTTAATTCAATGTATCGTAATATTGCAATATAAATATATAGCGATGGGGGTTACTAAAACGGAATATTTTACAGAAGAGCAAAATGAGTTGGCGATTTTAGCGAAAGCGATTGGCCACCCTGCGCGTATTGCTATAATACAGCACCTAATAAAAGTAAATAGTTGTGTATGCGGAGCTATTGTAAACGAATTACCTCTGGCACAACCTACTGTATCCCAACACTTAAAGGAATTGAAAAACGCGGGACTCATCAAAGGTAATTTTGAAGGAAATGCTATTTGTTACTGTCTCGATGAGGAAGGCTTCAATAAAATACGAAGCTTTTTTCTGCACATAGATACGCATTTAGAAAGTAAAAAGAATCAATGTTGTTAATTTTTAAATTAGACGAAAATGAAATTATCAGAAATTAAAAAAGAGCTAGACACATTAGAAAATGTAACATTCCAGTTGCCAGACGGCACGAGTGTTCCTGAACATTTTCACGTAACTGAAGTAGGTTTAATTACCAAAAAATTCATTGACTGTGGAGGAAAAGTTAGGAATGAAACGGTGATAAACTTCCAATTATGGGATGCTAATGATTTTGAACACCGTTTAAAACCAAAAAGGCTATTGGATATCATTATCCTGTCTGAAAAAGTTTTAGGAATTGAAGACAATGACATAGAGGTGGAATACCAAGGGGAAACCATAGGGAAATACGATTTAGGATTCAACGGGAAAGACTTTATGCTGCTGAACAAAAAGACCGCCTGCCTTGCTGAGGATCAATGTGGAATCCCGCAGGAAAAACAAAAAACGAAACTATCTGAAATTCCAAGTCAAACAAACAGTTGTACTCCAGGTGGAGGTTGTTGTTAACTAAAAACGTACTTTGTAAATGACTCAATCAAATACTGCCGTATTCCATTCAATAGAAAATGAAATACGTTCTTTTCAATTTGGGAACATCCCTCCCGAACGTAAAACTATACTACAGCCACTAATTGATTTTATCCAAGAGAAAGTAGAACAGGAGCAAGAAATACGACTTAACTTTATTTGTACACACAATTCAAGAAGAAGTCATTTATCTCAAGTCTGGGCACAAACGGCAGCAGCACACTTCAATGTCAAAATGGTGTTTTGCTATTCAGGCGGTACAGAAGCTACCGCACTATTCCCTATGGTGGCCAAAACATTGGAACATGCAGGATTCGAAGTACACCCCATTTCTGAAGGTAAAAACCCTGTCTACAGTATAAAGTATGGAGATGATGCCCAACCAATTATAGGGTTTTCTAAAACATATGATGACAGTTTTAATCCGCAATCCGCCTTTGCGGCACTATTGACCTGCTCACAAGCGGATGGCGCATGCCCTTTTATTGCTGGTGCTGAAAAAAGAATTCCAATCACTTTTGAAGACCCAAAAGCATTTGATAATACACCCCAACAAGAAGAAAAATATAGAGAAAGAAGCGTCCAAATCGCTACGGAACTTTTCTATGTATTCTCAAAAATAAAAAAATAATATGTCCGCAACTAATTGCACTCCGGCCTTGAATCGAAAAAAATTGGGGTTTCTCGATAGTTATTTAACCCTCTGGATATTCCTAGCAATGGCATTAGGGGTTGCGATCGGGAACTTTTTCCCTTCCAGCGGGGCTATTATCAATTCGTTTTCCTCTGGAACTACTAATATTCCTTTGGCGATTGGACTTATCCTGATGATGTATCCACCGTTAGCAAAAGTAAAATACGAACAAATGGGACAAGTATTTAAAGATACTAAAGTTTTAGGCGCCTCACTATTCTTAAATTGGGTTCTTGGCCCTATCCTAATGTTTACTTTAGCGCTCATTTTCCTGAATGGCTACCCTGAATACATGATTGGTGTTATTCTTATTGGGTTAGCACGTTGCATTGCTATGGTAGTAGTCTGGAATGATCTTGCTGATGGAAATCGGGAATATGCTGCTGGACTGATTGCCTTAAACAGTATTTTCCAGGTATTGCTATACAGTGTGTATGCTTATGTTTTTATTACGGTGCTTCCTCCCTACTTTGGTTATACCGGTTTTGATGTCAATATCAGTATTGGCCAAATCGCAGAAAGCGTCGGTATTTATTTAGGTATTCCATTTGCATTAGGGATCATCAGTCGATATGCTTTAATTTATTTAAAAGGCGAAGACTGGTTTCAGAATAAATATGTACCTTTTGTCTCACCTATTACTCTTATTGCTTTATTATTCACAATTGTGATTATGTTTAGCTTGAAAGGAGAGTTGATTGTTCAAATTCCTATGGATGTAGTTCGAATCGCCATTCCTCTAGTTATCTACTTTACTTTGATGTTTGTGTTGAGTTTTATGGTGGGCAAGTACTTTGGCGCCGACTATTCTAAAAGTACTGCTATTGCATTCACAGCGACAGGAAACAATTTCGAATTGGCTATTGCAGTTGCCATAGGCGTATTTGGCATCAACAGCGGACAAGCTTTTGCTGGTGTCATCGGGCCGTTAGTGGAAGTCCCAGCATTGATAGCCTTAGTGAATGTTGCTTTTTGGTTTAGAAAAAAATACTATCCAGCCACCGCATAATAATTAAATTGTGTAAAAACCATCTTTTTATCTCAAAATAAGAGGATGGTTTATTTTTTAAGAGCTATTTCCCGTCATACGCTATATCTTTATAACTACCGAACACGGCAGCTATAAAGGATGCCGCTTCTACCGGGGCTAAATCATATCGTGCAGACCTGAAGCTTAAACTCATTCAAGACTAAAGTCTGAAATACAATAATACAGTTAATGTTAACACAGCAGTTCCTATTGCTTAATGAGTCAAGTCAACAATTAAAAAATCTAACTAAAGCTTGGTTGATTTACCTATCGTCAAATAAATGTGGTAATTGGAATATAGAAATTCCATATTAGTATTCTGTTTGTTAATTTTCATATCGACAGTACCTTGCTCCTTTTCCAAGGAATAAAGCATGTAATTAGGATCCGTAGAATAGACTAAAGAATTCATAATTTTATATCGGTAAAAAAATACCATATCACTCTTTTTTTGTCGACGAACACAAACGAATATTCATTACCTGCACTATCACATTCTCCAGTCTTAAAAGGAAGGGTATCGACACAATACCTTTACAAGCTAAACACTCGTTATTGAGGATGTATAGGACCCATCGGCAGCAGTAGTAAAGTAAAACACTTCATATTTGTTATTATTTTTCAATTGAACACTCACAATACACTCCGATCTATCAACGCAAAATATATACTATTAAAAAAATAAAGTATCGTATAAAATTCTTCGTTTTTGTTTATCGGACCACTTTACCTCTTTATTACAGAAAAAAAAATCGTTCCTTTGAAAACCGATTTACACCAGCTAAGAAAATAAAATTTGAAGCTTGCATCAAAATAAATTTTATATAAATCATGGAATTAAAAACAGATATTAACACATTAAGGCGCAAACTAATGCGTCGCCTTACCAAAAACGTAGGGGCTTCACAATTTGATCAAAATATCGATTTAACGAAAGTGAAGTTTAATAAAATTCTAATTTGTAGACCCAATCCTAGATTAGGAAACCAATTGTTAATCACTCCCCTATTACAAGAGGTCATTGCTACTTTTCCCGAATGCGAAATAGATTTATTCGTAAATGGAGGCTTAGCCCCGATCATATTTAAAAACTATACAAACGTAAACCGAATAATTCAACTTCCAAGAAAGCCCTTCAAAGAGCTATCTAAATACGCTAAAGGATGGTTATCGTTAAAAAAATACAGTTACGACATTGTAATAAATGTAGTAGAGAACTCGTCTTCTGGAAGATTATCCGCTCAATTTGTGAATTCAAAATACAAGTTTTTTGGTGATGATGTTGATGATATTCAATTGAAGCATACCGATTATGAACATATTGCAAAATATCCCGTTTACAACTTCAGACATTATTTAACAAAACTTGGATTTAAAGAAAATAATAGTCCTGTTCCTAATCTAGATTTGAAGTTAAGCGCTTCAGAACTCGCGGAAGCCAAAAAGACACTCCATAGTATTGTACAAAATGATAAAAAAACTATTTGCATCTTTACTTTTGCCACTGCTGACAAGTGTTATCCAGAATCATGGTGGGCTCCCTTTTATGATCGCTTAAAAGCAGAGTATCCAAACTATAATATTATTGAAGTATTACCCGTTGAAAATGTGTCCCAAATAAGTTTCAAAGCACCTACTTTTTATAGCAAAGATATTCGCGAAATAGGTGCCTTAATGGCAAATACTGAAGTGTTTATAGGTGGCGATAGTGGAATTATGCATTTGGCTAGTGCTTCACAAGTCAGTACCGTCGGACTTTTTTCCCGCGATAATATAAATATGTATGCTCCTTACAACAACAATAGTGTAGCCATAAATACCAATACTGATTCTATTGATGATTACATTGCTGTGTTAGACAAAATTCTAAGATAGTATAGGTTTAATAAATTCAATTGCGTCGACTACCGTTTGAGTAAATCATAAAAAAAGAAGCCGGTTTGCTTCTTTTTTTTTTCTTTTACCAGCCGTTATTTAATCCCTCTTTCAAGGCTTTATCATATTTATCTAAATCAAAACGATACAAGGACGGGGCTTTATGTGCACCGCCTCTTCTACTCTCGTCTAGTCTCACAAGAATATCATATCGCAACATTTTTCTATAAAAATTACCCCGATTTAATTTTTTATTTAAGATGATTTCATATAATTTTTGGAGTTCGGGCATAGTAAATTTTTCCGGTAGCAAATTATAACCTATCGGCTTATCATTCAACTGCTTTCTCAATGTTCTTAATGCGCTATCGAAAATAACTCGGTGATCCATCATAAATTCCGGTAGTTCCTCGATCGATCTCCATTCACAAGCATCTGAAATATTGTCTATAATTAAATGTACCTGAGAATAATCAACTAACGCGTAAAACCCAACAGAAACAAATCGTTGCTTATTCCATAACGTATCAGGGTACTCTTCAAAAAACCCTTCTGAACGATCCAAATCACCAAACGTTTTAAACTGATTTAGATAAATATTTTCAGCACCGGTACGGTTTTTAAGAATTCTACCAGCCGCTTCGTCTAAATTTTCGCGCTTGTTTATAAAGCCTCCAGGAAGTCCCCAAAGGGTTTTCTCTTTCAATTTTAAAACCAATACTTTCAATGTTGCATCATGAAAACCAAATACAACGCAATCAATAGAAATACTAGGTAAATAGTTTTCCCAAGCTTCTTGTGATTTTTCTAGTAAAATTTTTTTTAATTCCATTGCTTTTAATTGTACTTCTTGTGTGTTCCGTATGCGTAATTGCATTGTACTACTTTCTTAATAAAGCAGTCTTTCGCCGCTAATACCCAAACATTATAAATGCATTAGGTATTATTAGTAAAAATACCAATTTGAATTTAAAACTTAGTACTAAAACATAAAAAGACAATTAAATTCATTCCTTTTTTTGTTAATAGTAAAAAGTTTAGCTTATATTGCTTCATTTTGAAGCAATGAAGAACTAAAAACTAAACCGATACTTATGAAAAAATCCCTAATTAAAAGATTAACGACAACTACGCTTATTTCTGCTGTAGTCTTTTCAGGAATTTCCTGGACTAACGTTCCTAAAAACAGTAAGGCCAATAATGATCAAACTATTACAATAAATGGATTTACTTTTACAGACTATAATAAAAATGGTAAACTAGATAGATACGAAGATTTCCGTCTTCCCATGCAAGATCGCGTTCAAGACTTAATCAACAAAATGACTAATGAAGAAAAAGCGAGTATGCTAATAGGTATCGGTATGCCGGGATTAGATATTGAAAAAATGATGTTTGACCCAAGTACGGATAAGTCAAAAGTTCCCGGTGCTGCAGGTGGCACTTTTGAAATTAAAAGGTTAGGATTACCCACAGTAACTGTTTCAGATGGCCCTGCAGGACTGCGTATCTCACCAACGAGGCTAAATAATTCTAATACTTATTTTGCAACAGCATTTCCAGTTGGCACTTCATTAGCATCAACTTGGAACGAATCCCTGATTAATACTGTAGGAAAAGCAATGGGGAACGAAGTAAAAGAATATGGTGTAGATGTTTTGTTAGCTCCAGGAATGAATATACACAGAAACCCATTGTGCGGTAGAAATTTTGAATACTACTCAGAAGACCCTTTATTGTCAGGAAAAATAGCTGCGGCGATGGTCAATGGAATTCAATCAAATAATGTTGGGACCACTATTAAACATTTTGTAGCTAACAATCAGGAAAGCAACAGAATGAAAATTAATGAGCATATTAGTGAAAGGGCAATGCGCGAAATATACTTAAGAGGTTTTGAAATTGCTGTAAAAGAGTCTCATCCATGGTCAATCATGAGTTCTTACAATTTAATTAATGGTGCGTATACTTCTGCTAGAAAAGATTTATTAACTACTATTCTTAGGGAAGAATGGGGGTACAAAGGAGTTGTAATGACAGATTGGTTTGGAGGATATTCTGGCTTTAAAAATACATATGCTACAGGAGAAGTTAGTGATGTGGTAAAACAGTTAACGGCTGGAAATGATCTATTAATGCCTGGGCTGCAGTCCCAGCAAGAAAGTATTCTTAAAAACATCAAGAACGGTACTTTATCCCAAGGAGACGTTGCCATTAATTTAAGCAGAATTTTAGAACTAGTTTTAAAATCTCCAGCAATGAATAACTATCAATACTCTAATAAACCAAATTTAAAAGAAAACGCTCAAATTACAAGACAAGCTGCTGCTGAGGGAACTATTTTATTAAAAAACAATAATAACACATTACCTTATACATCAAAAGAAACTCCACTAGCTGTTTTTGGTGTAACCTCTTATAATTTTATTTCCGGAGGAACCGGGAGCGGTGATGTTAATGAAGCCTATACTATCTCACTACTGGATGGATTAGTCAATTCGGGGTATCAAATTGATAATGAACTAAAAGAAATTTATTTACCTTTTATGTCTTCGCAAAAAGAAATTGAAAATAAAAGACGTGAAAAAGAAGGATTACTGGCTACTCCCAAACGATTTGTAGAATTTAAAATTTCAAAAGAATTAGCTGAAAATAAAGCTCAAAGTGCTGAAATCGCATTAATTACTATAGGACGTAATGCTGGTGAAGAAGCTGATAGAAATATTGACGAGGACTTTAACCTAGCTAACGATGAACTAAACCTAATTGAAACAGTTGCCAATGCTTTTCACGCTCAAGGCAAGAAGGTTGTTGTTATTTTAAATATTGGTGGCGTAATTGAAACTGCTAGTTGGAAAAATAAGGTAGATGCTATTCTTTTACCTTGGCAACCAGGCCAAGAAGGGGGTAATTCTGTTGCTGACGTTTTCTCAGGAAAAGTGAATCCATCAGGAAAACTGACCATGACTTTCCCCGTACATTATGAAGACACTCCCTCGGCTAAAAATTGGATTGGAACTCCTCCCGAAAACCCAATAAGTGTTACTTATGAAGAAGGGATTTATATTGGTTACCGTTACTTTAATACTTTTGACATACAACCTTCTTATGAGTTTGGATACGGATTATCGTATACCACATTCGATTATTCTGATCTTACATTAGGCTCGAAAACATTCAAAGACAAAATGACTATTTCTGTTACTATAACAAATTCAGGTAAAACGGCCGGTAAAGAGGTAGTTCAACTGTATCTTTCTGCTCCCGAAAAGTCAATTGACAAACCAAAAGAAGAATTAAAGGCTTTTGGGAAAACCAATTTGTTACAGCCTGGTGAAAGTCAAACAATCAGTTTAGAAATAAACGCTAAAGATCTAGCTTCATTTGTTCCAACAAAAAACGCATGGATTGCTGAAGCTGGTAGTTATAAAGTAGCAATTGGATCTTCTTCCCTCGATATTAAAAAAATAGCTCTATTTTCATTAACAGATATGAAAATAGTAGAGAAAACAAATCCAACATTTACTTCTGATTTGAAATTTACTGATTTGAAGCACTAATTCCGTGCCTATTTAATTTATAAAAATGGATTCGATGAAAGTCGAAACCATTTTTATATTACATAATCATTTGTTTTATTACATTTACAACTCATAAAAATATAACTATGTCTGTCGCTAAAAAAGATTATAAAAGAATCACTATTAAGTCCTTAATTGAAATGAAAGCAAATGGAGAGAAAATCTCTATGCTTACTGCTTATGATTATACCATGGCAAAAATTGTGGATACAGCCGGTATTGACGTTATTCTTGTGGGTGATTCTGCTTCAAATGTAATGGCTGGACATGAAACAACTTTACCGATTACTTTAGACCAAATGATATACCACGCGTCTTCGGTAGTTCGGGCAATTGAAAGAGCCTTAGTTGTAGTTGATTTGCCTTTTGGAAGTTACCAGTCCGACCCTAAAGAAGCCTTGCGATCATCAATCCGAATTATGAAAGAAAGTGGTGGCCATGCTGTAAAACTGGAAGGTGGAAAAGAAATTAAAGAATCAATTAAAAAAATATTAAATGCAGGTATTCCGGTAATGGGGCACTTGGGCTTAACACCGCAATCAATATATAAATTTGGAACCTATACCGTTCGTGCCAAAGAAGAGGAAGAAGCAGATAAATTAGTCGAAGATGCTAAATTACTTGAAAGACTAGGATGTTTTGCATTAGTTCTAGAAAAAATCCCAGCACATCTAGCTGAAAAAGTAGCTAAAAGTATTTCAATTCCCGTAATAGGAATTGGTGCAGGAGGTGGCGTTGATGGACAAGTACTTGTTATCCACGATATGTTAGGGATGAATAATGAATTTAGTCCCCGTTTCTTGAGAAGGTATATGAATCTATACGAAGGAATGACGACTGCTATTGGTCAATATGTTGCCGATGTAAAATCGAGTGACTTCCCTAA
>JBLIKD010000053.1:0-12384 GCA_047636275.1 Flavobacterium sp.
TGCTGCCTTATAAAAATAAACATTATCAACGTACATTGTAGTTCCCGCATTTGTAACTGGAACAATCCATTTTAGTTGAGCTAAATTAACTCCTGCGTATGTACTTAAATCCAAATCATAAGAATTCCATGCGCCTTGCGTTTTTGCAGGGGGAACTTCTAACTCTTTATTTGAACCATCGGCAGCTTCCAATTTAATTTTGAATGATGTAAAGTTTGGAGAATAAACATCTAGATGCAATTTTGTCATTGCCGACACATTAACATTTACGTTACCAATACCTGAGTAATTATGGCTCGTATATTTTTTTACAATATTACCATCAGCTAAAGTGACGTCACCATCTATAGTGGACCCTCCAAAACTATCAAAAGCAACTCCAGCTAAATTAGTATATTGTGGAGCAACAGGACTTGCAATACCATTGTAAAAAGATACGTAATCACTTGCGTTTCTTGCTGGTGGAGTAGCTGGCCCAACTGCCGGCCCCTGCGGTGCCGCTACAATAGCTCCACCTGCTAAACCTGTGATATTATCAACATAAGTGGTAGTTACTGCTACATCCTTAAAACCACCACCTAACTTCCATAAAGGAAAGAAAAGTATTCTTGCATATTCGCCACTCGCCACAGGTGTGCCATCTTTTGGAGCGCTAAAATTAAAACTAAGTGTTTCCCATCCAGTACCGTTATGACCAGCTTCTGCAGCTGACTCCGGACCTGATGTACCATCCACAACTTTAGCAAGCATGCTAAAAGGAGCCGTAGAATAAACAGCAACAGTGACCACTTTATTCGCAGTATTTAAATTAATACGCTTTGACTGCATGAACAGTTGAGCGTTTTGCCACGGGTTAGCACCTGCTGTACTTGAGGTGGTTATTTTCCCTGCTAATCCATTTGGGCTTAGAGTTTCCGTTGTAGCAGAACCTAAGCCACTATCTCCTCTCCAATTAGCAGTAGTAATTCCAGAACTAAAGTTTTCTAGAACCTCTTGTGAGTATCCTAACGAAATAGTCAGGAGGAGAAATAATAAAGTAATTTTTTTCATAATAAAAAGTTTTATAGTTACTGTACAATGTATGACCACGCTACCTTAAGTACTCGAATTGCTTGTGTCTAAAAACTATACAAAGTAAAAAGAAATCTGTTACCTAAAAAAGGCTCGAATAGTCGGATAACTGCTACCTAAGTCTATTTTACAAAAGCATCTCTTATGTAAGAATGTTGTGGTGATGTAGTGTTTTATTAGTATAATTTGTGCTTAAAACGTATATCAAATGTATTTTTTTTATATAAAAAATAGAGTAAGTGTAAAAATAAACGCTTTATAATGAAAATAGTTAAAAAAAAACCCGCCTTGTTTTAGCACAAGACGGGTTTTAATACGTGAAATAATTTCTTACAGTTCGAAGGCTTTCTTAGCATTACTATCTAATAATAACTCCATTGGGTTTTCTAATGCTTCTTTAATAGCAACTAAGAAACCAACAGATTCCTTACCATCAATAATCCTATGGTCGTAAGAAAGTGCAACATACATCATTGGGTGAATTTCTACTTTCCCGTTTACAGCAATTGGACGTTCAATAATATTGTGCATTCCCAGAATCGCTGATTGTGGTGGATTAATAATTGGAGTAGACAACATACTTCCAAAAACACCACCATTAGTAATAGTAAAAGTTCCACCGGTCATATCATCAACAGTAATCTGTCCATCACGTGCTTTTATGGCTAATCTTTTAATATCAGCTTCTACGCCACGGAAAGTTAAGTTCTCTGCATTACGAACAACAGGGACCATTAGTCCTTTTGGCCCTGAAACTGCAATTGATATGTCACAGAAATCATAAGCAATTTTATAATCTCCATCCATCATAGAGTTAACATCCGGATACAATTTTAATGCCCTTGTGACCGCTTTTGTAAAGAAGGACATGTATCCTAAACTAACGCCCCCGTGTTTTGCCTTAAACGCCTCTTTGTACTCATTACGAATCAGATTGATAGGGGTCATGTTTACTTCATTGAAAGTAGTTAACATAGCCGTTTCATTTTTGGCACTAACCAATCTTTCTGCTACTTTACGTCGCAACATTGAAAGTTTTGTACGCTCAGATGCGCGGCTTCCTCCTGTAGGAGTTCCCATAGATGGTGTAGCATTTACAGCATCATCCTTAGTAACTCTTCCGTCTTTACCTGTTCCTTTAACCGAAGTAGTTGGTATATTTTTTTCGTCTAAAATTTTTCTTGCAGCTGGAGAGGGTGTCCCTGAAGCATATGTTGCAGCCGGAGCAGCTGCTGCTGGAGTCGGAGCTGGTGCCGCCGTTTTCGGTGCTTCAGCGACAGGAGCTGCCGGAGCTGCTTCTGTGGTAGACCCTTCTGACTGATCAGAACCTTCTGGTTTAGCTCCATCTGTGTCAATTAAACAAACTACCGCTCCTACTGCCACTGCATCACCTTCTTCTGCTTTCAATGTGATAATCCCACTCGCTTCCGCAGGTAATTCTAGAGTTGCTTTATCAGAGTCAACCTCAGCAATTGCCTGGTCTTTCTCTACATAATCTCCGTCTTTTACCAACCAAGTTGCAATTTCAACTTCTGTTATAGACTCCCCTGGTGATGGGACTTTCATTTCTAAAATCATCTTGTATAATTTTTAAATTATGAGTTTTATTATTCGAATTGTTTCAACAACAACTACTATTTATTTTGTACTCGTATTTTAGCCTTGACGGAAAACGCTCCCCCAACTTTTTTTAACTTGGTTGAAGCATTCCGTAGCTTCAGTATTAGAAAATAGCTTCTAATTATTAAATAAATCTTTATCAAAAACCATTCGTATTGCATCTGCCATACGGCGTTTAGCTCTCGTGGAGCTTCCTGAAGCTGATGCAGAATAGGCCTTCAACGACGCCAATCTCCATTTTACTAAGTTGAAGTTCATTAACATGAAGCTATATGCCCCCATATTTTTTGGCTCTTCTTGCGCCCAGACGTAATCGTCAGCATTTGGATATTTTGCTATAATTTCTTTTAGCTGTGCTATCGGTAATGGGAACAATTGCTCTATTCTTACAATCGCTACGTCTTTGCGTTCATTTTTCTCTCTTTCGGCGGTAAGCTCGTAATAGAATTTACCAGTACAGAAAACTAAAGTTTTAACATCTGCTTTATTCACAGTATCGTCATCGATCGTTTCCTGAAAACTTCCGTTTTCGAATTCTTCAATAGTAGAAACACATCTTGAATCACGCAACAAACTTTTAGGTGTAAAAACAATAAGTGGCTTACGGAATTTGGTTTTCATTTGCCTTCTCAACAAGTGAAAGAAGTTAGCGGGCGTTGTACAATCAGCTACAAACATATTTTGTCTTGCACATAGTTGTAAATAGCGCTCCATTCTTCCTGACGAGTGCTCTGCGCCTTGTCCTTCATATCCATGAGGCAATAATAAAACAATCCCGTTTTGATTGTTCCACTTATCCTCCCCACATGAAATGTATTGGTCTATCATAATCTGGGCTCCATTACTGAAGTCTCCAAATTGCGCTTCCCAAATTGTTAAGGTATTTGGATTTGCTAAAGCATATCCATAATCAAACCCTAAAACTCCATATTCTGACAATAGTGAATTGTAGATATTAAAGTTTCCATTTTTACCTTCCAATCTATCGATTAATGTTACTTCTTCTTCAGAGTCTTCGACTTTTACGACCGCATGACGATGAGAGAAAGTTCCACGTTCTACATCTTGTCCAGAAATACGAACATCAAAACCTTCCTGTAGTAAGGATCCATAAGCTAAATGCTCAGCCATTCCCCAATCAAGCCTGTTTGTATCGAAAAACATTGTTTTTCTATCGTTGATTAACTTTTGAATTTTATTGATAAACTTTTTGTCCGTTGGCAAATTACAAACAGCATCAGCGACCTGAGTTAACCCCGCTTTTGAGTAGGAAGTATCTACCTTTTCCAGCATTTGTACGTCAGTGACCTGCTCAAAACCTAACCATTCATTTCTCATGAACGGTGTGATTATTGTTAAATCTTTCTTACGAGAAGCTTCTAGGTTCATTTCCAGATCAGCTTTGTATTCCTTTTCAAGACTTTTTACATGAGTGGCGTCAATTATACCATCAGCTATTAATTTGTCAGCATAAATATCTCTAGGATTTTTATGTTTTGCAATAATTTTATAGAGCACCGGTTGTGTAAAACGAGGTTCATCACCTTCGTTATGACCGTACTTTCTATAGCCTAATAAGTCAATAAATACATCGCGTGCAAATCGCATTCTAAAATCCAATGCAAAAATCATAGCGTGCACCACTGCTTCAGCATCATCTGCATTTACATGCAGCACTGGAGATAAAGTTACTTTAGCTACATCTGTGCAATAAGTTGACGATCGCGCATCTAAGTAATTTGTTGTAAAACCAACTTGATTGTTAATTACAATATGAATTGTACCACCTGTCTTGTATCCGTCTAATTGTGCCATTTGAACAATTTCATACAGTATCCCTTGTCCAGCAACAGCGGCATCACCGTGAACTGCAATAGGGAGTACTTTTGAAAAATCATTCGGGAAATACTTATCTTGTTTCGCTCTTGTAATTCCTTCGATTACTGCACCTACTGTTTCAAGGTGTGAAGGATTAGGCGCCAAGTTGATATTGATTTTCTTCCCTGTTCTTGTTGTCTTATCAGCTGTAAGCCCTAAGTGATACTTAACATCACCGTCAAAATATTCTTTATCGTAATCTTTACCTTCGAATTCTCCAAAAATATCTTGCGTGGATTTGCCAAATATGTTTGCCAATATATTTAAACGGCCACGATGTGCCATTCCCATTACAAACTGCTCCACTCCCATCTCGGCAGCTCTTTCAATTAATGTGTCAAGAGCTGGAATTATTGACTCTCCTCCTTCCAATGAGAAACGTTTTTGACCCACGTATTTAGTGTGCAAAAAGTTCTCAAAAGAAACTGCTTCATTTAATTTCCGAAGAATTGATTTCTTCTGATCAACTGAAAAGTCGGGCAAGTTGTCGTTTTGTCCTACTTTTTCTTGTATCCATTGAACAATCTCTGGCTTTCTTATGTACATATATTCAACACCAATGTGCTGGCAATAGATAGCATCTAGATGTGCTATTATTTCAGTAAGTGTAGAAGGCACCTTGCCTACTATTTTACCGGCATCAAAAACGGTATTTAAATCCGCAGATGAAAGTCCAAAATTACTGATATCGAGGGAAGGCTCAAAAATCCTTCTGTCTCTAACAGGATTTGTTTTTGTAAACAAATGCCCACGGGTACGGTACCCTTCTATCAGTTTTAGTACGTTAAATTCTTTGTGAAGTTTTTCCGAAATTTGATCATAGTCAGCGGTTCCAGCAGATGGGCTGGCAACGCTTTGTGCTGGAGCCTCCCCGTCGAAGGATTCCATTCCAAAGTCAAAACCTTGAAAAAAACTTCTCCAACTTGGCTCTACGCTATCTGGGTTGTCTAAGTACTGATCGTATAATTGTGCGAAAAATTCTGTATGTGCTGCGTTTAGAAATGAAAACCTATCCATAATATTAGTGAATATACTTTTAGTTAAAATAGTCGTACAAAAGTACAATAATCCGCTAAATTTATATTTACTTTTATATATTAATATGTTAAAAGAATAAATACTTATGCGAAAAAACCGATATAAGACTATTTCAAAGTCCGTTTTGATTGTCTTTAGCACATTAATTTCAAATACTTTATTGGCACAACAACAAAGAATCAGCCCAAAATATAGGGGTGATTTCTGGGAAAACGTACAATTTGGAGGTGGAATTGGTTTAGGCTTTGGATCAAATTATACTGATATTTCTTTGGCTCCAAGTGCTATTTATAATTTCAATGAATCCGTAGCTTTGGGTCTTGGAGTCCAATATACCTACATAAAGCAAAAAAATTACTATGCTTCGCACTTCTATGGTGGCAGTATTATAGGGTTGTTTAACCCAATACCAACAATCCAACTTTCTGCTGAACTAGAAGAGCTCCGTGTTAACATCAATTTAGATGACACTAATCGAATTACTCAAAACTATTGGAATACGGGTCTTTTTTTAGGAGCAGGATACCGTAGCGGAAACGCAACAATAGGCGCCCGTTACAACGTGTTAAACGATACTAACGCTATTTATGGCAGCTCTTTCATGCCCTTCATAAGATTTTATTTTTAAGAAAGAACAATATCACTTAAAAAAATGACAGTAGTCGTACGTGTCTACTCTAACTTCTTAGGCTTACTCTTTACCTATACTTGTTTTTAAACCATACTTTTTGCCATTCTCTTTTAAGTATTAAAAAAGAGACTTGCTCCGCTAAAATAACCAAATCAGATCCATCCATTTTTTTTACTTCATCCTCAGAGACATCGATGATATAAAGTAGATTGAGGTATTCAGCAAATTTGTATTGAATTAATCTATAGATTTTTTCATGCAATTGAATTTTTAATTCGTTAGGAGGAATACTCATTGGAAAATCTATAGCTTCATTGGCTAAATTGAAATCCTTATTAATTTGTTCGACTAATCTAAGATACAAAGCTTCTTTTTCAGCTTCAAAAAGTAGTAAATCTGTATTCTTTGGAGCTATAAACATGGTGTTTTTAATTGTTTACTGTTGTTTTTTAGACTAAAGATTCTGCATTACGACCCGCTAAATTAAACATTACGTCCCATTAAATTTTTACCAAAAACTCTTAAGATATCCTTTTTAGCTTCTTCGATATTCATTTTTTCTAAAGTTTCAAAAGCCTTAAAAGTATATTCTTGGATTGCGTCTTGATTCGCTTTTGATGCTCCTGAATTATTAAAGATACCTTTAACTAATTCAATTTTAGCTGCATTGTCTTCAAGCTGCAATGTGAACAAGTGTTGCAACTGAGCCGCTTCTTCTTTTTCAGAAAACGCTATTGCTTTTAGATACAAATATGTTTTTTTATTCTCAATTATATCACCACCTACACGCTTTCCAAAAGTTTCAGGGTTACCAAAAGCATCTAAGTAATCGTCCTGCAATTGAAAAGCTAATCCTAAGTTTAACCCAAACTCATAAATCAAATCAGCATTTTCTACTGAAGCTTCAGCGACTAAAGCCCCCATTTTCATGGCCGCCGCAACAAGAACTGCAGTTTTATACTGGATCATTTTTAGGTATTCCGGAATGGTAACGTCATCACGCGTTTCAAAATCGACATCCCATTGTTGTCCTTCGCAAACTTCAAGCGCTGTTTTACTAAATAATTTTGCCAATCGCATGAAAACAGCAGGCTCATATTGTTCAAAATATTGGTATGCTAAAATCAACATAGCATCACCGGATAAAATTCCTGTATTTACGTCCCATTTTTCATGAACGGTCATGTTTCCTCTTCGCAAAGGAGCGTCATCCATAATATCATCATGAACTAAAGAAAAGTTATGAAAAACCTCAACAGCCATGGCAGCAGGCAATGCTTTTTTATAATCTCCGTTAAAAACCTCTGTCGTCATTAGTGTTAAAACAGGACGAATACGCTTTCCACCTATTCTTAATATGTAGGCGATAGGTTCATACAAATTTTCAGGCTCTTTAGTAATACCCTGCTTTTCTAAATAAGTAATGAAAAAATCCTGAAGCTGATCAATGGCATGCATAAAACTAATTTTTTGGGCTAATTTACAGCATTCGTACTTCATTACAAACTACGTTTTTAAATGAAGTACAAATTAAATAAAAAAAACAATGGAAACTATTTTAGTATTCAAAGTTTCCGGGTTACATTTGCATTCGAAATTTAACTTACTATAACCATGAATGCATCCCTCCCTCATACAGCCACAAAGTGGACTATTGACTCCACTCAATCTGATGTTCTAATTAAAGCAAGACATTCCATAATAGCATATATCGCTGGCTCTCTTGACAAGTTTAATGGTCATTTAGACACTCATGAAGATGAGATAGAAGATGCTTCAGTTGAGTTTCAATTAGATGTTAATACTAAAGATACCAAAATCAATCACATTGACAGCTTTCCTTTTATTACTTTCAAATCAACGTCATTTCAAAAAATAAGTAAAAACATTAATTTCTTAAAAGGAAATCTTACGATTAAAAACATCACAAAAGTAGTTGAACTCGATGCAGCATTAATTGCGATAACCACCCACGAAGGAAAAAGAAAAGCATTGTTTGAAATTACTGGACAAATAAATCGACGCGATTTTAACCTCACAACAAACTCATACGCACAAACGGGAGGTATCGCTTTAGGTCAAGACATCAAACTGATAGCCAACTTAGAGTTCACCGTTTATTAAATTACAGGACAAAGAACTCTTATTCTCATCTACAAAAATTTTAGTCGTGTGCGTGGTTCAATAAATTCAAAATAAATAATGAAAGATAAAATAATTAGCAAAGCAAGCGAGATGTTTTTAAAATTAGGATTTAAAAGCATCACAATGGATGATATTGCCGGTGAAATGTGCATTTCTAAGAAAACGATTTACAAATATTTTAACAATAAAGAACTTCTTATCGAGGAAAGTACTGCATCGCTACATAAAGAAGTTCACGGAATAATAGACAACATCGTAAATAAAAAACACAATGCAATTCATGAAAATTTTGAGATCCGTAAAATGTTCAAAGACATGTTTCAATCATCAGACGACTCCCCTATTTATCAATTAAAAAAACATTACCCAGAGATCTATGGAAAAGTGATGCTAAGAGAGCTTACGGAGTGCAGCTCCATTTTTAGAAAAAACATTGAACAAGGAATCGCTCAAAAACTCTACCGTGAAGACATCAATATTGAAAGCTACGTTACATTTTACTTCAATCTTATTTTTAGCATTAAAGAAAGTACCAGCTCTGAAGAGGAATCACAAAAACTAGAATTGGAAATTTTAGAGTACCACACTAGAGCTATGGCTACAGCTGCGGGAGTAATCGAACTTGAAAAACACTTACTAAAACAGACTATATAATGAAGAGATTAATTTTAATAACATTTCTAACATTTGCTTTTATGGCAAATGCACAAGAAGTAAAAACACTTACTTTGAAGGACGCTATCTCTTATGCTTTAGAGAACAAATCTGATGCTAAAAAAGCAAGACTTAAAGTTGAGAACAGTACATACCAAATTCAGGAAGTACGTTCTCGAGCCTTACCTAAAATCACCGCTAACGGCGCACTGACTTATAATCCTATTTTACAAACTACCTTCCTTGATGCAGGATCTTTTGGCGGTGAACCAGGCACAACTATTCAGGCAACTTTTGGTCAAAAATGGATTTCTACTGCCGGAGTATCAGTAACTCAAAACTTGTTTGACCAATCTGTTTTTACTGGATTAAAAGCAGCTAAGAGCACAAGAGAATTTTACCAGATAAACGAACAGTTAACCGAAGAACAAGTAATTGAAAGGGTAGCAAACAACTACTACCAAGTGTATGTTCGCAGACAAAATTTAAACGTTTTAGATAGTACTTACATCAATACCAGTAAAGTAAAAAATATTATAAAAGGACGCTATGACAATGGTTTATCAAAAAAAATTGATTTAGATCGAATCATAGTAAAACTTTCAAATATAAAAACACAACGACAACAAGTATTGAATGGCGTTCAAATTCAAGAAAACGCCTTGAAATTTTATATGGGAATGCCTATCGAAACAGAAATAAATATTCCGCAAGCTGCTTTTGAAGTTACCCCTCGAGCCTTTTCTGAAATGCCAAACACAGCGATACGAACAGAGTTTTTATTGATGAAAAAACAAGAACAACTCCTGGAATTCCAAAAACAATCCTTGATTGCAGCGTACTACCCAACGCTTTCACTCTCTGCAGGATACAATTATATAGGTCAGGGTCCACAAATGCCTTGGGGAGCAAAACCATCCGATGGGGTTTTTTGGACTGATTTTTCTTCTGTAGGCTTAAATTTAAAAATTCCTATTTTCTCAGGATTTGAGACCCGGTCTAAAGTTAGACAAGCGGACATTCAATTGCGAACTATAAAAGAGGATTTGATAGACACAAAGTTATCTCTTGATTTAGCTTATGCCAATGCACAGACTCAAATTAACAATAGTATCATAACCATCGAAAATCAAAAAGAAAACGCACAGTTAGCCCAAAATGTATTAAAAAATACTAAAAATAATTACATACAGGGTTTAGCTTCTTTAACTGATCTGTTAGATGCCGAAAATGCTTTTACTGAGGCACAAAACAACTACACCTTTGCAATCTTAGATTATAAACTTGCAGAAATTCAACTAATAAAATCAAAAGGAGAACTAAAATCACTACTAAATAAAGAATAAAATGAAAAACAACATAACAATAGTAATTGTAATACTTGGCGCATTGGGACTGATTGCATTTACTTTAATGAACAACCAAAAAGAAAACGAAGCTAAAACGGCTATTGTAGCAGAAAAAAATGCCAGTGTATCCGTAAAAATAGAAACAGTTAAAACAGAAGAAATTTCTTTGGACTTTTCAGTAAATGGGATTTTTGAACCTTTACAAGAACTAAACTTTTCATCAGAAAAGTCAGGAAGAGTGGTACGAGTATTAGTAGACGAAGGATCAAAAGTTAGAATAGGTCAGACGTTGGCCATCGTAAGAAGCGAACAGATTACTTCTGACTTGAATACTGCTGAAGCCGCTTATCAAAATGCATTGGCTGATTACAACCGTTTTGAAAACGCATACAGTACAGGAGGCGTAACAAAACAACAATTAGACCAGACCAAATTAAACTTGGTAACTTCTAAATCAAGATTACAACAGGCAAAAGTAAATGTAGGTGATACTAATATTAAGTCAACTATAAATGGAATAGTTAATAAAAAGCATATTGAACCTGGTTCGGTTCTAGGCGCTGGTACGCCAATGTTTGAAATTGTAAACGTTTCTAAATTAAAATTGAAAGTTTCTATCAATGAAAACCAAGTTGCAGGTTTAAAATCAGGAAATACAGTCGATGTAACCGCTAGTGTTTACCCTGATGCCAAGTTTACCGGAAAAATCACATTCATTGCTCCAATGGCAGATTCAAGCTTGAACTTTCCTTTAGAAATCGAAATTACAAACAGTCCTTCTAATGAATTAAAGGCGGGAATGTATGGAACTGCTGTTTTTGCTTCTAAACAACAAAAGGAATCTATGATGGTCGTGGCGCGAAATGCTTTTGTAGGAAGCGTAAGCAGTAACCAAATTTTTGTAGTACAGAACGGAATCGCAAAATTAAAAAATGTCACAGCAGGAAGAATTCTTGGCGACAAAGTAGAGATTTTAGATGGGCTCTCTACTAATGAAATTATAATTGTTACAGGTCAAATTAACTTGACAGACGGCACAAAAGTGGACATTATCAAATAAATCGAAAAATTGTTCCAGATCTAAAATTACAGGTTTGTTAAACTGCAATTTTACCCTCTGAAACCTGAAACTAAATTATATATGAAATTAGCAGAAATATCCATAAAACGTCCATCGTTAGTAATTGTACTGTTTACAATTTTGATTCTTGGCGGACTCTTTAGCTATAGTCAATTGGGCTATGAATTAATCCCCAAATTTGAACAAAATGTAATTACAGTGGCCACCATATACCCTGGTGCTTCTCCCTCTGAAGTAGAAAATACGGTAACGAAAAAAATTGAAGACGCTGTGGCTTCTTTGGAAAACATCAAAAAAATAGACTCTCGCTCGTACGAAAGTTTATCTACGGTTTCCATAACACTAAACACAAAGGCAAAAGTTGACCTTTCCCTAAATGATGCGCAACGTAAAATAAATGCCATCATTAGTGATTTACCGAAAGACGCTAAAGCACCATCCTTGAGTAAATTTTCCTTAAGTGATTTACCAATTATGACTATTGGTGCTAATGGTAATATGGATGAAGTTGCTTTTTATGACTTAATCGATAAAAAAATAGCTCCTGTTTTGTCCCGTGTAAATGGGGTAGCTCAGGTAAACATCATTGGTGGACAAGAGCGTGAAATACAAGTGAGTCTTGACGCGATCAAAATGCAAGGATATGGACTTTCTATTCCACAAGTACAACAGGTAATTCTATCCTCAAACTTGGACTTCCCTACAGGTAGCATTCAAACACGTGATAAAAAAATATTGATTCGTTTAGCTGGTAAATACAAAAATGTAGAAGAGCTAAGAAATTTAGTTGTATCGTCAAAAAACGGAATTCAAGTTCGTTTGCAAGATATAGCCGATGTTCAAGATGGACAAAAAACAGCAGAAAAGATTGCTCGTGTAGATCAAAAGAGCGCTATCATCCTACAAATCGTAAAACA
>JBLIKD010000054.1:0-12372 GCA_047636275.1 Flavobacterium sp.
TAGGAATATAATTAATTTATTGTTTCGCCATTCGCAACTTCAGTATCTGGGTTCACAAAAACTAATTTCCCGTCGGCATTGGTGGTCATCAAAATCATTCCTTGGCTTTCTACTCCGCGAAGATTTCTTGGTGCTAAGTTTACCAATACGGTAACTTTTTTACCTATAATAGCTTCTGGTTTAAAACTCTCGGCAATTCCTGAAACTATGGTGCGAACATCGATTCCGGTATCCACTTTTAGAATCAAGAGCTTGTTTGCTTTCGGCATTTTCGAAGCTTCGATAATCGTACCCACACGCATATCCATTTTGGCAAAATCATCAAACTGAATGGCTTCTTTTTGAGGCTCCACTAATTTGTTTTCTGCTTTGTTTGCTACTTTAGTTGCTTCTAATTTGTCTATTTGTTTTTGGATTTCTTCGTCTTCAATCTTGGCGAAAAGCAATTCTGCTTCGCCTATTTGGTGTCCAGCTGAAATCAAATTAGAAGTTTCTGAAATGCTAGCCCAAGACAACGCAGACTCTATTTTTAAAATTCGCGATAATTTTTTGGAGGTAAAAGGCAAGAATGGTTCGCAAAGTGAACTCAAAGCGGCAGCGATTTGCAAAGCCACATACATTTGTGTTTGTACGCGCTCCGGATTGTCTTTGATTACTTTCCAAGGTTCTTCATCGGCCAAATATTTATTTCCTAAACGAGCCACATTCATCAACTCGGCAAGCGCTTCTCTAAATCTATATCTTTCCACAGAACTGGAAATTACCGCAGGATAAGCTTTTAATTCGGTTAAAGTCGCTTCGTCCACTTCAGAAAGATCATTTGGTGTAGGGACAACGCCATTATAGTATTTATTGGTTAAAACCACCACTCGGTTGATGAAATTACCGTAAATCGCGACCAATTCATTGTTGTTTCGCGCCTGAAAATCTTTCCATGTAAAATCATTATCCTTAGTTTCCGGAGCGTTGGATGTTAATGCGTAACGCAAAACATCTTGCTGACCTGGGAAATCTTCCAAATATTCGTGCAACCAAACTGCCCAATTTTTAGAAGTGGACAATTTATTGCCTTCTAAATTTAAGAACTCATTTGCAGGCACATTATCTGGTAAAATATAGCTTCCTTCTGCTTTTAACATCGCAGGGAAAATGACGCAGTGAAAAACAATATTGTCTTTGCCTATAAAATGAACCAGTTTCGTGCCTTGATCTTTCCAGTATGGTTCCCACTCTTTTCCTTCACGTAACGCCCATTCTTTGGTAGCCGAGATATACCCGATAGGGGCATCAAACCACACGTATAATTTTTTTCCTTCGGCACCTTCAACTGGAACATCAATTCCCCAGTCGAGGTCACGCGTTACCGCACGAGGCTCTAATCCGCCATCAATCCAAGATTTTACTTGTCCGTAAACATTGGGTTTCCAATCGCCTTTATGCCCCACAAGAATCCATTCTTTCAAGAAATCTTCGTAACGATCTAAAGGTAAAAACCAGTGTTTCGTTGATTTCATCACGGGCGTTTCTCCTGTTATGGTTGATTTTGGGTTGATTAAATCGGTAGCATTCAAGGTTGATCCACATTTTTCGCATTGGTCTCCATAAGCTTCTTCATTGCCACATTTTGGGCAAGTCCCCACTACAAAACGGTCTGCTAAGAACTGATCTGCTTTTGCATCATACAATTGCTCCGTAATTTGTTCTATAAAATCACCTTTTTCATATAAAGTTGTAAAAAATTCTGAAGCAGTATCGTGGTGAATCTTAGCCGAAGTTCGAGAATAATTATCAAACGAAATGTCAAAGTCAATGAACGATTGACGTATAATTCCATCGTATTTATCGATTACTTCCTGCGGTGTTTTACCTTCTTTTTTGGCTTTCATCGAAATAGCTACACCGTGTTCGTCGCTTCCGCACACAAACAAAACATCTTTTCCTTTTAATCTAAGGTAACGGGAATAAATATCAGAAGGTACGTAAACTCCCGCCAAATGGCCAATGTGAATCGGGCCATTAGTATAAGGCAATGCCGCTGTAATCGTATATCTTTTTGGATTCTGTGTCATAAAATTATTTTTAGATTCTGAAATTAATGCAGAATGCGGTGCAAAAATAAGTATTTTTATGGAAACGAAGGGACAAGTTGCGACTTGTCCGTATTGATGTGCTATAATTTGTAATTTTAAGATGTTGGGATGATGATTTATAGCACTTATTTCCTATTATTCGATGTGTCTTTCTCTGGTTTCGTTTGAAAAAACGAGACTAGGGAAAGGATGCCGCTTGGTTGAGGGTTAGGTGTTTTAGATTTCTCTAATCTTTGTTATTCCAAAATAGCGTATTATATTTTGGGTTCCTCAAAAAGACAATGTAGCGAAAATACCCAAAAGGATTATTTTCCGATTTAAGAATTAAAAAGTTCAATGTGTTGATGTACTATTCACTTGGTGAAATACTATTGCTCAAATGAAATAAATTATTTTTCATAACTTTGGTTCTAAATAAAAAAAATTGTAAAACTGTTTTTAGCCTATACTTAGATCAATATTTAATGTTGTGTTTTTATTTTAGTCACTAGGTTTAGTGGTAATTCAAATGGCAATGCAAAATATAGTTTTAAATAGTTGAGGCGATATTCTAGATAAAATAGAATTCTTATGAATAAATCCTATATCACGTGTTTAGAGTGTGGTACTGTTAATTTGAATAATGATTACTGTATTAATTGCGGAGTGATAGTAGACGTAGTTCTTAAACGCAGACTTGAAAGAGAAAAAAAGATTCAAGAGAGAATTGAGCAAGAAGAAAAATCAAAAAAAGAACCAAACAAAATTGAACTTTTTTTAGAAAACGGTGCAGAACACTCAAACATTCTAGTGCGAGTTTTTTTTCAAGTAGTGCATTCAATTTGGGTCTTCTTTGCGATAGTCATTGGAGCACTCATTTCCCTAGTTGTAGCAGCTGCAGCAGGTTAAATTAGTAATAGAAATGAAAATATTGAAACATAATCGACAGGGCATTTTTTTTAAAAGAAACGCTAAGAGCAAAAGCTTATTTTTGACACTATTAATTAAAGCATTTAGATCTTCTTGGGGTATTGGAGCACTTTTAGCCGCACTTTCGGCTTGGACAGCTGGTATTTTGTATGTGTAGAAGAGTTGTTTACATTGTGCTGTTTCTGACGGCTGTGACAATCTACGTCATGCAGCGCTTGAGCCTGGCATTACCGGCTGTAATCAATAACTATGTTAATGATTTGTTATGTATTCCCTTATTGCTGGGCGCGATGACCTATATAATCCAACGTCTAAAAAAAGACACGTCCTTTCAGTTCTCCATTGGTTTTGTTATCGCTTTATCGGGCTATTATTCTTTTTATTTCGAATATTATCTCCCTGGAGTTAATCCAAGATATACAGCAGACTGGATTGATGTGATTTTATATTTTTTTGGCGGATTTGTTTTCTACTTGAGTAAAAAGCAGAAAAAAGATAAAATTTACGTGATACGATACATCAAGAGGAAACTAAAAGGACACTAAGCGATTGTAGATTTAATGCATTTTTCTTGTCTCTTTTTTTATCTTTGCAAACGTAGTTAAACGACATTTTAAATCATGGCAAAAGGACCCGAAAAAAACACTAAGAACAAGGCTTTACACAGCAAATTGCTCAAGCGAAAAAATGTAAAACTTCAAGAAGAAAAGAAAGAAAAGGCAATACACTTAAAAGCTTTGGTGACAAAAATGAATCAAAAAAAGAGTAGTGTCGAATAAGGTACTGGATGAATTTCAGTCTGCGCAAACATTTTATTTTGATATTGCGAGTAACAAAGTAAGCATATTAGTCTCGTGCTAATCGGTGCTAATTTGTGAAATCTAGGTTTGAAAACATTTTTATCCCTCATTATTTTACCCCAAATTTGCATTTAACTTTTAAAGATAAACTCGTATGGAATTCGGTAGTATCATTATTTCAGAAACAGCAGTGAACAGCGAAAACCCACAGGACGTTATCAACTCTAATATTTCAGTGATTAATTTAATGCGTGAGGAGAAAATTGACGACGACTTGATTCACGAAGATGCCTTGATGAGTTATTATTTAGATTACTATACGGCTCAATATACCGAAGGCAATTTTGCTCAATTTGTTTATAATTCCCAGTGGAACGCGGAATTAAATGAGCTGATTGAAGAGGGATTGAATCTACTGGGGGCCGTAAAACATTTGGAGTTATTCCAACAGCAATGTAAAAAAGTCAAGTTGATGAGTTCGGTAAAACGAGATAAATTCTTCAAATCAAAAATTGAAGGAGTAAATCCGATACGGGATTTGATGAACAGCGACACTTTCTTTAAAATAGAAGAGAATTTAGTACAACTGAATGCCGCTTTTTTAAAATCCCATCCTGATTTGGAAGTACTTTCGGTAGATGATATTTTTGCCACACTGGAAGAATTTGTGGGACACGATATCAAAAGAATCTAAAAATGCTTCTCAGTTTTTAAGTACCTAGAAACATAGATTTTTGTCACTCGTAGAAAAGACATCCCCTTTTATATAGGAAACCTAGTTATGTGAAAAATGGAATGCTATAAAACTCTTGATGTAATTCATTTTTCTTTATCCCGAGGTGTCGGGACTACTCGTTTTAAAGATTTAAAGCTTTGCCAATCAACTACTCTTTTTGAAGCACATTTTTGTTAACACCTATAAGAAACGCTTCACTTTAGATACAGCAATATAGTAGGTGCAAAATTGAATTCTATATTTTTTTTGCAATTGATTTTTCTTGTTACGAAATGTTAGGAGTATTTGTTTAACAGCATTAAAAACTTACAAATCATAGGATTAACGTCTGAAAAAATAAATAAGTCCTACAGACGAAGTTAGTAGGTTATTGTTTAGAGCAGAATTTGAGTCAGTTCTAGTCCTTCCGTCAAAATTTTGAAATTGTTCTATATGCATTAAGCTTGAGATATCGCCGCTTAATGAGATGTTTTTAGATACTTTTAAGGTACCGGTAAAACCATAGATTAAGTTGATCATTTTGTCTTTAAATGTGTTTGAATCGTTGTCAAATTGAGAAACTCCAGCTCCAGCATGAAATAATATGCCTATAGGTTCCGCCCAATCATAAAGACCTAAAGCATAGCCTACGTCGGCAACGGCTTGAAGGTCTACTCGTATATAGTTGCTATTGAATTCTTTTGTGTTGCTTTTATTTGTGAATTTATCGTATCCAATATCCCCCTTTAAACCTAGATACGGATTAATGGTATATCTAGTTCCTAAATCAATATGATAGAAATTAGGGTTGGAAGTTTCATAGCCAGGAGTCATTGTATTATAGGGTTTATTTAAACCCATGTTAAACTCTATCGACCATTCTTTATAATGCCCCCTATAGTTTTGGGCATTTAAATTCATAATGATTGAAAGTAAAAGTAAAAGAAATGCTTTATTCATTTTCGTTATTAGTCTAAAATTTTATTTTTTGCAAGTTTATGATTTCTGGGATAAAAAAGCTATTCCAATTTGAAATAATTCGTTACGTTGCTATTTTTTGAACCTAACGTTGTTAAATAACTTTCGCCAAAACTTTGTCTCATAAGTCTCAAACATTTCCTTAAATTTGCCTTTTAATAGAGATAAAAATTCAAGAGTTATAAAAATCAAGCTATGTTACAAATTGCATTTATTAGAGAGAATCAAGAGAAAGTAATCCAAGCTTTGGCAAAAAGAAATATGGACGCCAAAAGCATTGTGGAAGATGTCATAAAACTAGACACAGAACGTCGCGCTGCACAAGTAGAGTTAGATGGTATTTTAGCTGAATCTAATAAATTATCCAAAGACATTGGCGAAATGATGAAAAATGGCGAAAAATCGAAAGCCGCTATCTTAAAAGAAAAAACAGTTTTAAATAAAGAGAAAAGCAGGAAATTAGCCGAAATCGCTGATGCAATTGCCGCTGAGCTTACCGATAAGTTATATACATTACCGAATCTTCCGGCTGATATTGTACCGATGGGTAAAACGCCTGAGGAGAATATAAACGTTTTTGAAGCGGGAACAATTCCTGTTTTACATGAAGGCGCTCAACCACACTGGGAATTGGTTAAAAAATATGATATCATTGATTTTGAATTAGGAAATAAAATCGCCGGAGCGGGATTCCCTGTCTACAAGGGAAAAGGAGCGCGATTACAACGAGCTTTAATTAACTATTTTTTAGACAAAAATACTGCAGCGGGTTACAATGAAGTACAAGTACCTCATATGGTAAATGAAGCTTCTGCATACGGGACGGGACAGTTGCCAGACAAAGAAGGGCAAATGTACCATGACGTTACTGATAATTTATACTTGATTCCTACGGCTGAGGTTCCAGTGACAAATATGTTTAGAGATGTGATTTTAAATGAAAATGAATTGCCCATTCTGACTACAGCTTACACGCCCTGTTTTCGTCGTGAAGCAGGTTCTTATGGAGCACATGTACGTGGATTAAATCGTTTGCATCAATTTGACAAAGTAGAAATTGTACGTGTAGAGCATCCTGACAAATCATATGAAGCGCTAGACGGAATGGTTGAGCACATAAAAGGCATACTTAACGAATTGAAATTACCCTATAGAATTTTACGCCTTTGTGGCGGTGATATGGGCTTTACGTCGGCATTGACTTATGATTTCGAATTATTTTCTACCGCGCAAGACCGTTGGCTGGAAATTAGCTCAGTTTCTAATTTTGAAACTTTTCAAGCAAACCGTTTGAAATTACGCTTTAAAGACAAAGATGGAAAAAATCAACTAGCGCATACCTTAAACGGAAGTTCATTGGCTTTACCAAGAGTGTTAGCTGGAATTCTTGAAAATTATCAGACGGCGGAAGGAATCGTAATACCCGAAGTTTTACGCCCATACTGCGGATTTGATATTATAAATTAAAGCACATTTTTTTATTAACTACAAATTTGCGGTTGAATAAGGATTTGATAAACAACAATATGGGGGATAATAGGACTAATTATGAAAAAGCTCTTTCTTTATATCACTTTGCTATCCTCGCTATTTGCTTTTGCTCAAAAGGAACAGCTAGCGGGTTATTATTACGATAGAGGCGATTTTGAAAAAGCTAAAATGGGATATGAAGAATTATTAGTTAGTATTCCTCAAAATATGCAATATTTCTTAAGGGCCATTGATTGCTACCAGCAATTACAGCAATTTGACAGTGCAGAGAAAGCCATTCAAGTCCGAATTGAAAAGTACAACCAAGGGAGCTTGTTAGTGGAATTAGGCTATAACCTTCAGCTACAAAAAAACGAGGATAACGCTAAAATTTACTACGATCAAGCGATTGGCCGGCTAAAGAAAAATCCAAATGAAGTTTACAGTATTGCCAGTTCATTCGAGAAAAAAGTGTTATTAGATTATGCTTTGAAATCCTATCAAATCGCTTCAGATTTAGAGCCCAAGTATAATTTTAATTATCAAAAAGGCTTGCTTTATGGTCAATTAGGAAACACGGAAATGATGATCTCTATTTTTCTGGATGAATCGTATGCTAATCCGCAAAATTCGATAGTAATTCAGAATCAATTGTCCCGCTTCATGTCAGACGATAGTGGCGCTAACTTCAATGAGACACTTAGAAAAGATCTAATACTGCGGGTTCAAAAAAATCAGGATCTTTTTTGGAATCACTATTTGAGTTGGTTTTACGTCCAACAAAAAGAGTTCTTGAAGGCCTTTATTCAGGAAAAAGCCATCTATAAACGCAACTCAGAATCACTCTCCAATATTGTCAATTTAGCAAATCTTGCAGTTGAAGAAGGAGATAAAGAAATGGCCGTTACAATTTTAAATTTTGTGCTAGCAAATACTAAAGATCTCGACTTGCTTATACAGGCGCATGCTTATCTGATGAGGATAAAAATAGAAAATGCTGAAGAAAAAGATTTCACAAATATCAGTGCAGAAATAGAAGGGTTATTAACAGAATATGAAATCAGCCCATTTACATTATCTTTGCAATTAATTCAAGCACATTTTGTGGCGTTTAATTTAAAAAATCCGGAGCAAGGAAGAGCAATTATAAAAAAAGCACTTGGCTTACGTTTGGATGATTATAAAGTGGCCGAGGTTAAAATGGAATTAGCGGATATTTTGCTTTTTGAAGAAAAATTCAATCAGGCATTAATTTATTATTCTCAGATTGAGATGGATTTGAAAAATGATGCGGTTGCGCATGAAGCTAGTTTAAAAGCGGCTAAAACGAGTTATTTTAAAACTGATTTTGTGTGGGCATTGAAACAGTTCAAGGAACTAAAAGCAGCCAATACCCAACTGATAGCAAATGATGCATTAGAATATTTTTTATTGATAAATGACAATACCGTAGCTGATTCGGCACAAACAGCACTAAAAGAATTTGCAAAAGGAGATTATCTTTTATATCAGAATAGAAATCAGGGTGCGATAGCTCAGTTTAAATCGATATTAGAAAAATATAAGGGACAAGAAATAGAAGCGGTAACCTTATTGCGTTTAGGTAAGATTTATGAGAAAATAGCTAACTATAACTTGGCTTTAAGCCAATATCAAGAAATTATAGACCATCACAATGATGGAATTTATATCGATGAAGCGTTGTTTTTTTCGGCAGAGATTTATAATAGAAAGTTGAAAGAAACAGATAAGGCCAAGCCACTATACGAAAAGATAATTTTCAATCACGAGGACAGTATCTACTTTGTGGAAGCGAGAAAAAGCTTCAGGCAATTGCGGGGAGACACTAATTTATAAAAAGTTCTGACTGTTTAATCAATCAAGCAGTTAAACTAAAAGCCAGTTAAATAAAAAAGATGATAATATATAACGTTACCACAAACATACACGAAAGCGTTCACGATCAATGGATGATTTGGATGCAACACAAACACATTCCTGAAGTTTTAGCTACAGGTAAATTTACTGCAGCCAGGTTAGTGCGCGTGTTAATTGAAGAAGAAATGGGTGGTGTCACTTATTCGACACAGTATACAACAGATAGCAAGAAGACACTAGAGAAATATTATGAAGAGGATGCACCACGATTTCGTGAAGAAGGATCCAAGTTATTCGGAGAAAAAATGCTTGCGTTTAGAACAGAGTTGGAAGTGATCTCTGAATACTAAATCTAGTAATCAATATTCAGTTTTACATGTCTAGATACTAGTTGAGAACTTAAAAAATTGATGCCACTGATAAAAAAGTTGGTTCAATTAAAGTAGACACGGTATATCTTCGAAGCTTAATATAAGAATCAACACTTTGGGCCTTAGTGTCTTTGTGGTAAAAAATAGATATTGAAATAAATTCAGCATAAAAATGGAAAAAGTAAAAGCCAAAAAACATCTCGGACAACACTTCTTGAAAGATGAAAGCATCGCTAAGGATATTGCTGACACGCTGAATCTGGAGGGGTATGATGATATTTTAGAGATAGGACCTGGAATGGGTGTCTTAACTAAATATTTGTTAAATAAACCGGTTACTACATATGTTATAGAAATCGATACGGAATCAGTAACTTATTTGGATGAAACCTATCCAAAATTGAAAGATAAGATTATCTCACAAGATTTTTTGAGATACAATATTAATGAAATTTTTGAAGGGAAGCAGTTCGCTATCATTGGGAATTTTCCGTATAATATTTCGACGCAAATTGTTTTTCGAACATTAGCATACCGCGATCAGATTCCTGAATTCGCCGGAATGTTTCAAAAAGAAGTGGCGCAACGCATTTGTGAAAAGAAGGGGACCAAAGCGTATGGAATTTTATCAGTTTTAGTACAGGCTTTTTATGATGCAGAATATCTATTTACGGTAGATGAAAATGTTTTTATTCCGCCACCAAAAGTAAAATCAGGTGTTTTACGTTTGAGAAGAAAGAAAGATTACAGTTTGCCTTGCGGGGAGAAATTATTTTTCACAGTGGTTAAAACGGCTTTTCAACAACGTCGTAAGACCATGCGAAACAGTTTGAAAACAATGAATTTGTCTGATATTTTAAGAGAGGATCCGATCTTCGACCTACGTCCAGAGCAGTTAGACGTGGCGCAATTCATTGAACTTACACAAAAAATAGAAGCGGATGGAATTTAAAATCAGCAAAAACTTAATCCTCGAATTAGAGCAGCACATTGTCAATAAGAACGATAAGGAACTAGAAGCCTTATTGAGTGAGGTGCACCATGCTGATATTGCTGAGATTTTGGATGAGCTTGATTTTGATGAAGCAACTTATATTTTTAAAGTATTAGACAGTGATAAAACGGCAGAAATTCTTCTTGAACTAGAGGATGATCTGCGCGAGAACATATTAAGCAGGCTTTCGCCAAAAGAGATCGCGGAAGAATTAGATGAGCTCGATACGAATGATGCGGCCGATATTATCGCTGAGCTTTCTCAGGACCTAAAAGCGGAAGTAATCTCTGAATTGAATGACTTAGAGCATGCAAAAGATATTGTCGATTTGCTGCGTTATGACGAGAATTCTGCAGGGGGATTGATGGGGAAGGAATTAGTCAAAGTGAATGAAAACTGGAATGTGCTAACTTGTGTCAAAGAGATGCGCATTCAGGCTGAAAACGTCTCGCGAGTACATTCTATTTATGTGGTCGATGATGAAAATAGATTGAAAGGAAGGCTTTCATTAAAGGATTTATTAACTACATCGACAAAAACACAAATCAGTGACATCTACATCCGAAAGTTAAATTCTGTTAACGTAGATACTGAAGATGTTGAGGTGGCGCGAATCATGCAAAAATATGATCTAGAAGCTATTCCTGTTGTAGATGAAATGGGGCGTTTAGTCGGTCGAATTACTATCGATGATATTATTGACGTCATCAGGGATGAAGCAGATCAGGATTACCAGTTAGCAGCGGGTATTTCAAAGGATGTAGAAGCAGATGATAGTATTTTAGAACATACGAAAGCACGTTTACCTTGGTTGGTACTAGCGTTATTGGGAGGTTTTATTTCTGTAAAAGTGCTAGGATTATTTGAGGGTGCCATGCTTAAGCATGGAGAATTATTCTTTTTCACACCCCTTATTGCCGCAATGGCAGGGAATGTCGGGGTGCAATCATCAGCAATTATTGTACAAGGTTTGGCAAACAATACCTTGAGTGGATCCTTATTTAATCGATTGGTGAAAGAAGTATCTCTTAGTTTACTTAATGGGGTAATTTTGGCCGTTATATTATTTGTGGGAAGTCATTACCTTCTAGACGTCAAAATGGTCATTGGGGTAATTGTTACCACAGCATTAGTTTCGGTAATTATAATTGCGTCGCTTATAGGAACGTTTGTACCTTTGTTATTGGATAAATTTGGAATTGATCCTGCACTAGCAACAGGACCGTTTATTACTACAAGTAATGATATCTGTGGGATTCTTATCTATTTCTCAATAGCAAGAATTATATTAGGCTTTTAACTGCAGACCTCTGATGTTTTCCGAATAACGCCGTCCTACTAATTGATGAATTATTGAATGAAGATAAAAAACTAAAAATAGAAAATAGAGATGAATGTACACATAATAGGAGGGGGAAACCTTGGAACTTCAATTGCGATAGGAATATCTAAATTTTCGAAAAATAATCAGGTTACCATCACTAGAAGGAATACGGCCAGTATTGCGTATCTTGAAAATTTAGGCATAGCGGTTTCGTCAGATAACACACATAATATCGAAGATGCTGATGTCGTGATTCTTACTGTAAAGCCCTATCAAGTAGATATCGTTTTAGCTGATATACTCCCGAAAATTACAAATAAAACAATTGCTTCTGCAGTGAGTGGTTTATCTATCGAAGTACTCCAAAGTAAGATAGGCGTTGGAAATCATGCGATGCGAATCATGCCTAATATCGCGTCAAGATTCGGAGAGTCTGCAACGTGTGTTTCATTCAGTGAAAATAATAAAGCGCAAGCCCAAGCTGTTATTGCTTTATTTGAAGATCTGGGTACAGCTCCGGTTATCGATGAAAAATTAATGGATGCCGCTACTGTTTTGGCAGCGAGTGGAACTGCTTTTGCTTTGCGATATATAAGAGCATCGATGCAGGCTGGTATCGAAATAGGATTTGATTGGAAAACGGCATTGGCTATTTCGGCACAAACCGTAAAAGGTGCGGCAGAAATGCTAATGGAAGAACAAGTACATCCAGAACAGTTAATAGACAGAGTAACTACTCCTAAAGGCTGCACCATTGCCGGCCTTAATGAAATGGAAATGCATGGATTTAGCTCCTCGTTGATTCGGGGAATTAAAGCTTCTTTGACTCAAATAAAAGGTTAA